>JAWOIM010000406.1:0-12166 GCA_046484685.1 Chloroflexota bacterium
CGCAGTCACAACCAAAAACGCTCACCACAGAGTGCACAGAGAACACAGAGTTTTTCTCTTTTGCTCTGTGCCCTCCGTGTTCTCTGTGGTGAAAAAATTAACCTACACCCACCACTCCCTATCTTTTCAAACTTCTTCCAGACGCGCAGCCGGGTACGATCCCAGCACCTTTAGGAACGACGCACTTTTTAGGATGTCAAGCAGCGCCTCACGTATGGGCGGATCATCTTCGTGCCCTTCAAAATCAATATAGAACAGGTAATGCCAGGGCCGGTTGCGCCGGGGGCGGGATTCAATCTTGGTCATATTGATTTGCCGTTTGGCCAGTTCTCCCAACACGTCATAGAGGGCACCGGGCACATGGCGCGTGGTCAGAATGATCGATGTTTTGCTGGGGTCCTGGCGTGGCGGCTCCGTCGAGCCCAATACAAAAAAGCGCGTATAGTTAAAGTCTAAATCCTCCACATGCTGGGCTAAAATTTCCAGGTTGTATGTTTCGGCAGCCAGCGCACTGGCGATAGCGGCCGTTTCCGGCTCCGGGTTGGCGGCCAGGTCACGGGCCGCGCCGGCCGTATCATAATAGACCAGCGGCTCAATGCCCATGCGGCGCAGCGTCTTTTCACATTGGGCCAGCGCCTGGTGGTGGGATTTGACTCGTTTGACATCGGCCAGACGTGTACCGGCCGGGGCCATCAGGCAGTGGGCCACGCGTACCACCACTTCGGCCTGCACATGCAGGTCATGGTCCACCAGCAAATCGTAGGCGGGGATAACCGTGCCTGCCAGCGAATTCTCTACCGGCAGCATACCGTGGGTAGCCTGTCCCTGGTGAACGGCTTCAAAAACGGCCGTGAAGCTGCGGCAAGGCAGTGCTTTAACGGCCGGGCCAAACTGCTGGCGCACCGCCTGTTCTGAATAAGCCCCCGGCTCCCCCTGAAAGGCGACAATCGTTTCTGAATCCGTCATAGCTAACTCCTGTGAAGAGGACCACGGACGATGGACGATGGACGATGGAGAGGCATCAATTCAAAATGGAAAAGAGCGCTCCACCAATTTGTATGCCGCCCACAATCAGTATTATAGCTCCTATAATGACCAGAGCCACTACGGCCGCTTGTCTTTCTTGGTCAGTGAGCGCAGTCCATTTTTTCTTCATTTCATCCACAATAATTTGCTCCTTTTTGCATATATAATAGATCTATTCACTATATTTTTCTGCGAGTATAACCAGAAATGGCGATCTGTAAACCGAGATAGTGACGAATCCCTTTTCTCTCCCTACTTTACGTAAACTTACGCTAATGTTACAATCTTATCGAGAAGGATTACAGTCAAACAGCATATATTATTTCTGCATACATTATTTCTACAGGATCGCCCAACCAAATTGCCCAAGAATGCGTTTCATTTGAGTTAAGGAGAAGAAAATAATTAATTCGTGAACCGTTGTTAGCCGCGCTTCATTAACAATTCACAAATTCAACAATTCAACCATTAATTATTTTTCCCGTTTCTTCAACCCATACTTCGACCTTGCTCAGTACAAGTTTTAAAATACACCCATTGGCCAATCATATTGTCACAATCATATTGTCCAACGGCCGTTAAAATAATTATACGCAGACAGTGGTGGAATCTGGTAGCATATGAGCAACTTCAACAATACCCTATTTGTGGACCGGGAACGTAAATATAAGGGGTTCCAAAAGCTGCTGCTGCCTGATACGCGGCAGTCGGTGATGTTGATCGAAGCGCCCAAAGATATGGGCAAAACGTGGGTGGTGGGCAAGCTGCGCTCTTACTGTTTGGACCCCGCCAACAATGTGCCGGTCGCCCACATCAATTTCCGTAACCCCCGCCAGCTTCACGAAATCCAAGATTTTTTAGGTCTGGTCCGGCTGCTGCGTGATGATCTGGATTTACCCGCTTACTTTCATGATCTGAACGCCACCATTAACCGCTTTACGGCCGTTCATACCACCCGCCCTGAATTGGTTTTACTATGGCGCTTGTTGGCGCAATACTTTAACCTGGAAGAGCTAACGGACCTCTGTTTTCAGCTAGGTATTAATTTTGAAAATTTACCGGGCAGCACCCTGTCGCGCAAAGCGCAAGAGCTGGTTGTCTATTGTGAGCGCCACCAGCTACTGGCCAGACTGCTAAGCCTGTGCCGTGAAAACCGGCCACAGGCTGATTGGCCGGCAGACTCAGACTTATCTGCCGGCAGCAGCGGGGTTCCCCCCGCAGCAGCCTCAGAAGAACGGGACAACAACGCCCCCCTGTCCGTGGAAAGCAATGTGGAGCGCCGCCACGCCGAGCGCCAGATCAGCCACGCTTTTTTTGCCGGCTTAACCCGGCTATTACAGGAACGGAAAACGGCCGTTTTCCTCTTCGACTCGTTTGAAAACGCACCCGCAGAAGCGGAACGCTGGATCAGTGAACAGTTGCTGCTGCGCCTGCGTGACGGGGCTGTCCCTCGCCTCATTATCATTATTACCGGCCGCAAAACGCCCGATATTACCGATTTGAAAATGGACCACCTGGTGGTCAAAACGGGCCTATCGGCCTTCAACGAAACCTATATTCGCGAATACTTTGAACAGCGGCGCAGCATCCGCGGCCTTGATTACCACACCATTACCCTCACCAGTGGCGGCGTTCCCGGCGTTCTGGCTATGATGGCCGAACATGCCCTGCTAACTGAACAAAATGACGATGATTTTTTTAGTGACTTGTAAAAAATAGTGCGTAGTGCGTAACAAGCAACCGCTACGCACTACCATATCAATTATGGACAAAACGGTTCAACTTCTCGACCAAATGCTAACCACCGCCCATCCCCAGATGGTCGAGTCACTTTACCTGGCTGCCATACCCAGTTGGTTTACGCCAACCCTGTTCAGCGCCCTGCGCCGCCGGGATGACGGCCGCGATGAAGGTATCCTGGAGCGTTTTGACCGCTACTCCTTCGTTGAGCGCTTTGCCTCCGAAAGCGGTGCGCCCATCTTTAGCCTGCGGGCCGAAGAGCGCGATCAACTGCAGCGGCGCTGGATTGCCGCAGACCCGGACGCTTACCGGGCTGCCCACGCCCGTGCCCTGGATTATTGGCAAACCCATCCCGATCCCAATCCTTTTGCCCAGGCCCAAAACCGGCTCTACCATCTGCTCTTTGTCGATCAGGCGGCTGGGACGGACGGGTTGATCGGCCATTTTCGCGCCTATCACAATGAGCGACACCTGACGGCTATTAAGCGGCTGTTAGACACGGCCGATCGTGCTTACACCTATTTGCGCCTGCTGGATGCCGGCACCGACCTGGATGAGTTGGCCGATCTGCTGGCCCATCTACGGGCACGACTGGCCCAGCTACACGGCCATTGGACAGAAAGCCTGGCCGGCCTGCAAGCCCTCTGGCACAAGCCCACCCTGCCGCAGCGACTGCGCCCCTATGTGGCCCGTGCCTACGGCCAGGCTCTGGCCCATACCGGCGATCAGAGCGGGGCCATGGACTATTACCGGCAGGCTTTAGCCCTTTTTGAGCAGCAGTTAAACAGTTCCTCAACGACGGCCGATCCCACGCCACAGGCCACTATTCAAGCCGAGCGTGCCCATACGCTGCTGGCCTTAGGGGACGCCTATGCCGAACTGGCCGCTACGGCGCGAGGAGGGCAGCAGGAAGAAGCGGCCGTTTCTCTGGGCATCATTCATCCCATCCGCGCTATTTTCTATGCGTTCATCTCCCTGCCGCTGCTGCTCTATCTGAGCTTTGGCCTGGGGCGACAGGTGTGGCGGCCGCGCTTCTGGCCCCAACTGCGTTATTTAGACTGGATCATTGCCCGTCTTTTTGCCGAAGCCGCCAGCTATTACAGCCAGGCCGATCCCCTCCTGGAACAGTATGGTCAGCCGGCCGAAGCGGTCATCGCCGACGAAAAATTAGCTTTCCTCTACCTGGCCGTAGGCGATCCCCACGAGGCGGAACGGCTGTTCCGTTACCTGCTGGCCGAAACCGAAGCCCCACTTGGTCCCTACCGCCGCGCCCTGGCACAGGTTGGGCTGGGAGAATCACTGCTGCGGTTGGGGCAGCGGACCGCAGCCGAAACCGCCTTACAAACGGCCGTGCCCACGCTGCAAGCGTATGAAGACAGGGTCAGCCTGGCCGGGGCAACCCTGCTGCTGGCCCAGGCGTCGGCCACGCCGGCAACGGCCGTAGCGCAGGCGCAGCAGGCCCTGCAGCTTTACCAGGAATTGGGCCGGGAAGAAGAAGCCACCAACGCTGCCGAACATCTGGCTCGCCTGGAAACGGCCGTTGCCCAACCCGCAGACAAAACGGCCCTTTTCCCCCAGCGGTACAGCTACCCCGTTCGTTACCGTCATCCTGCCACCGTCATCCTGCAGCGGCTGACGCTGGTCCTACTCACACTCTTTGCTTTTATCATCCCCGTCAGCACCATTCGCCTGGAAACCGGTACGGCCATTGTGCCCCAAATCACCTTTACCGCCTCTCCCCTGCTGCAGCCCGACATGCCCGACTTTACACCCCAGTTGAGTCAGGGTGTGGCGGCCATTCGCCTGACGCCCGTGCCCAACCCAGAGGTAGTGGTCTGGCTGGGGCTGCTGCTTTTTGCCGCCTATTTATTTATCTCTACCGGCCTGGGGCTGCTGGCCATTATGCGTACTTCTGCGGCCCAGGTGCAGGCCGCCCGCGAAGAACGCACCGTGCGTTTGAACCGGCAGCAGATACAGGTGGGCACAGACAGTCTAGCGCTGGCCCAGGTGACCCAGTTGACACGAGCCGATGTACGCATCTGGCATGACGTTCTGAGTGACCATTCCCAGGTGGCGCTGGGTGACGGCAGCCGCTATCTAATTGTGCAGGCCACCACCCACTGGTATGAGGCCCTGGCCAAACGGCTGGAGCGTTTTGTCCCCGCTACGGCCCGACAGCTTGACCTGAGCTACCGGATGTTAAACAGCAAATTAGGTGTCTGGTATCTGGTGACGCTGCTGCTGCTGCTGTTGGTAGCCCTGATAGGTCTATCAGCACCGCCCTGGACAATGGCCCGGCCCTGGGGTCAGCCATACAGCCTGTTTGATCTGTACCCTTATTTTTACCTGGGCCTGGTACTGCCTCCGCTCTGGTGGTTTGTGCTACGGCCGTTGCAAATCCACAGCCATATATTGCCCCAATCCGCCTGGCCCTGGGGCTTTGGTTTAGCCGGCCTCCTGCTGGCTATGCTGCGGCTGGCCACCGGTTTTCGTCCCTGGTTTACCACGCCCGATATTTACCCGCCGCTGCTGATTATCGTGCTGCTGCTGGGTGCGGCCGCCGCCCTCTGGCAGCGCCCCCGCTGGGCTTTTTGGCAGCGGGCGGCGGTGGCCCTGGCAGCCGGTCTGCTGCTGCTGCCCCACCTCACCCAATTGGGCCTGGACGTGACGGCCTACCATTATTTAGCCACTGGTCACGCCTACCGCGATCGGACAGTGACAGATGAAGCAGAGCCTATCATGCCTGATCAAACGGTGCTGGAACATGATCTGCGCCGGGCTGCTGCTGCTTACACACGTGCTTATGAATTGGCTACCACCTCTGTGTGGGGGATTAACCGTGTGGCCGCCAGCGAGAATCTGTGGGGCATTCCCCCTCGTGACCGCATTACCTGGCTGGCGGCGCTAAACAGCCGGGCGGCCGTTTATTCCCAGTTAGGCGAATTTGAGTACGCTGCTTACGATCTGGCCATTGAAGATTATCTGCGCCTGACGCG
Organism: Chloroflexota bacterium; assembly: GCA_046484685.1. Classification (GTDB taxonomy): domain Bacteria; phylum Chloroflexota; class Anaerolineae; order Promineifilales; family Promineifilaceae; genus SLGK01. Next base: position 5,763 of record JAWOIM010000406.1, read on the forward strand.
CCACCTGACTGAACCGGCTCGCGTCTTTGCCAGCATGGCTTTGGTCTATCAGAGCAAGGGCACCGTCGATAGCCCTGAACTGGGGGAAAGCGAGGTGCTGCCCGATGCGTATGTGCAGGCCATCGCTAATTTTGAAAATGCGGTTGAATTTGCACCGGATAAAGCCGAATATTACCTGTGGCTGGCCGTAGCCCATCATGGCCTCAACCAGATAAGCCGGGCCCAGACCAATTATGAGCTGGCTCTGGCCGTCGCTGAAGGGGGACGGCCGTTAACGGCCGGGCAGCAGGCCCAGGCCTACACCGGTTTGGGCTGGATTGCCTACAGTCGCGACGATCTTGAAGCTGCCGAGGAATGGTTCAAACAGGCCGCCGAAGCCGACCCATCCATGCCGGAAGCGAATGTCGGCCTGGGCCACATTTATTACAACTGGCGCCAGTATGAAGCAGCGCTCGACAGGTGGGAAACGGCCGCCCGCCTGGACCCAACCAATCCCACTATCGCCATTTCGCAGGGAACACTCTACTGGCGGCTGGGGACACTCAACGAAGCCGGGGAATGGGTGGGCGGCAATCCTTGTGCCATGACCACCATCAGCCAGGCCGAGCAGCGGCAGCGGCAGTGGCAGTGGGAACAAGCCCTGGCCAAATATGAAGCATCCCTGGCCCTGCCCGGCCAGCTTGACCGCAACCGTGCTTACACCTACCGTACCATGGGCCAGGTAACCTACCTGCTGCGCGATTGCCCTGATTACGAGCGGCTGCCCACCCTGCGCCAAACCGTAGACCTGTACAGCGAAGCGATTGAACTGGACAGCAACAACCCGCTCTACTGGCATATGCGCGGCCGGCTGCGCTATGCGCTCTGGCTGGCATTCCCAGCCAATACGGGGCCGACAGCCCGTGAACCATTGCTGGCTGGCCTGGCCGATCAGGAACAAGCCCTGGCCCTTGATCCGACCGAAGCGGGGGATTATCGCCCGCAGCATTGGCTGGAAATAACCTACCGCAATGCGGTCGAAGGGACGTTAACCCAGGGAGATCGGGCCTTTGAAGCCGGCAATTATGAATGGGCACGGGGCTATTATGAACTGGTGGCCCTGAACCGACCTGAAGAGGCACGGGCTGCGTTTAAGGCGGGTCTGGCAGCGCTGGCGCTGGGAGACAGAGCGGCAGCAGAGCGCTGGTACGAAACCGGCCTGGAACGGGCGTCTGAACTGGAAGATGAAGCAGCGGTACAAGAGGCAGCCCTGGCTTTGCAAGAAACAACGGCCGTTGCTGATGCGGACCGTTCGGCGTCAATGACCACCTATTTTGGGGCTGATTGGCAGTTTGTACCCGTCACGCCCACAGCCGCCTTTGACCTGGCCCTGGCCGCTGTGACGCAGGCCGACTATGCCGAAGCCGGCCATTATTATGAATTGGGCCTGCGCCTGGCCGCAGAAGCAGACGATTGGCCGGCGGCGCGAGAAGCAGCCACAGCCCTGCGCGACTATTTATTGGCCAATGGTTCATTGGCCAATGGCCCATTGGCCAATGAGGGGGTAGCGGTCACGGCCGTTTACTGGCCCCTCTACCCGGCCTGGACAGCAGACGTTGAGCCGGCCGTGGCTGATCTGGAAACCCCTGACCGCTACTGGCGTTTCCGGGCCGATTTTAGCCTGCGCTTTATTACCGAACCCTTCAAGCAGCGCCCCCCTGGTAACGAGGCCGACTACGAAATCATTTTCCGCCAGATTATTGCCGACGCCGCCCAAGCGGCCGCCCTGTCAGACGGCCATCGCCCCCGCTATGAGTTTTACCGGGATGCCAACATCGGCTGGCTCTACTTGCAGCGGGCCGAATGGGCCTACGAAGCGGGCGACTATGCGGAAGCCACTGTCGATTACGGGACCGCGCTGGAGCGTATTCAGCCCCAAACCCGCAGCGCCACCAACGATTACATCAGTGCCGCCTTTGGCCGGGCGCTGACGGCCCTGGTTTTGGAAGAGGCCGCCACGGCCCGCACCTGGTTTAATACCGGCCTGGAACTGGCTGCCCGCCACGACAATCGGCAGGCCCTCCAGGTTGCCCACACGCGCCTGCAGCAGTTGCTCAACGACTACCCCCATCTGACCAACCTCGGCCAACCCTTCCTCGAACGCCTGCTCGAACACCTGAATGAAGCGTAAAATATCCCCACACCCTATCCCCCAACCCCCAGCCCCCATTCCCCAGCCCCCTTAACGACCTCTTCACGCTGATTTTACGGCTCACATACGGACGTAAATGAGCGGCTGGCGTATGCTTACGCTAACGATGAAACAAGAGACGACGCAGGCGGATTTCGGGCAGTTTTACCATTACCTGGGGCAGCATCTGGCCGCCGGCCTATTCGTGGTGGATGGTCAGGACCGCATTACCTTTGCCAACCGGGCAGCCGAACAGTTGTTAGGCTATAAGTCCGGGCTGCTGACAGGGTGTGCTTATGACCTGGTGCAGCCTCAAGCCGCAGTGGCGGACATAGTGCCTGGTGACTTATGGGAGACAACGCTGCGTCACCAAGACGGCCGTTTCATCTCTGTGCGCCTATCTATGATCCCCTTACCCCTTAGTCATGAGAACGGCCGTCTTATCACCATCTTTGACATGCATCACGTCGAGCAGTTTACCCAGGCGTTGATTCATACTCAACGCCTGGCCGCCGTGGGGACCATGACCAGCAGTGTGGCCCACGAGATTACCAACCCCCTGAGCATCATTACCAATACGTGCAGCAACCTCTACCACGAACTACAAAACGACGATCTGAATCTGAACCAACTGCGCCGCTATATCGAGATGGTTGAGCAAAGCGCGTGGCGCTGCGTCCGTATCGTGGAAACACTTCGCAATTACACCTATGATGGCGAAGCCAGCATGGCCGTCACCGACCTGAACATGGTGGCCACCGAGTCGTTGCAACTGATTGAACAGCAGTTTCTCAAAGAATTTAACGTGACCATTGACATGTTGCTGGACCCAGCCCTTAAATCGATTGTTTGCGACCATGACCGGATCATTCAGGTGGTGATTAATCTATTGATCAATGCTCGCAACGCCATGCAGCCGCAAGGGGGCACTATCTGCCTGAAAACCTGGTCCTTGGTAGAAGCCAGCGACCTGGCTACCAACGGAACTGCAGACAAAGCCGGCACAAAAACCTATTATGCCCTTTCGGTTTGTGACCGCGGTCACGGCATCAAACCCCACCTGCTGTCCCATATTTTTGAGCCATTTTTTACTACAAGACCGAACGGGGCGGGCAGCGGCCTCGGTCTCTTTGTGGCCCGCGAAATTATTAAACAGCATAACGGCCGTATCTGGGCCGAAAATAACCCCGATGGTGGGGCCACGTTTACCGTTCTGCTGCCACAGCGGCAGTGAGTTGGTGGGAGGTCCCATGACAAAGGTTATAGCCCTGTGGATATCGCTGTTGTTTTTTGTCTATTTGCCCATTGTGGTTCAGCCGGAGCCGCCACCGCCACCGGAGCCGCTCGTTGAACTGCGCGGTTTGTGGATCAGCCGTTTTGACTGGACTGTCTTTGGTGAGCCGGCCGCGCCGGCCAAAATTGACGAAATTGTCCACAATGCCGCCACGGCCGGGTTTAATGTCCTCTTTTTCCAGGTGCGGGGAACGGCCGATGCCTTTTACGATTCGCCCCTGGAACCCTGGGCGGTCCGCGTCAGCGGCCAAAATCTGGGCCAGCCGCCCGATCCCTACTGGGATCCGCTGGCTTACTTAATTGAGCAGGCCCACGCCCGTGGCTTACAGGTTCACGCTTACCTCAATGTCTACCCTGTTTGGAGCGGCTGTGCCGTTCTGCCCGACCCCAATGCCCAGCCGCAGCATTTTTATTACCAACTGCGTGACCATCACGGCCTGACCGATGACCGGCTGAACGGGATGCAGTGGAATCAGGCAGGGGAACAACTTTGTATTCCCTATCAATACGCCACGCCCGCGTCTGTTTTTGTCGATGACCACCTGTTGGCCGTGGCCGGCGACCTGGTAACCCGCTACGCGATCGACGGCCTGCATCTGGACCATATCCGTTATGGCGACCGGGACACCTCCTGCGATCCCGTCAGCCAGGCAGCTTTTGGAGCCGACTGTTTTGGCCAGCCCGGGTATGCTGCCTGGCAGCGAGCGCAGGTCAACGGCACGGTGGCCAAAATTTACCAGGAAGTTAAAAGCCTGGCTCCTGATGTATGGGTCTCGGCCGCCGTCTGGCCCATCTATATTGAGCAGCCGGCGTGGGGTTGGGGCCAATGGGCGCGGCAGGGGTATCACGACTATTACCAGGACTCGAAGGCGTGGTTGGCCAACGGCACGATGGACAGCATCTCGCCCATGATTTACCCCTCTCTGTTTAACTGCCCCGATAACAGCTTTTGGTCACTGGACAAATTTGAGACGCTGGTGGCTGATTTTGAAGCAGACAGCCACGGCCGTTTTGTCATCCCCGGCATCGGTACCGGCTACTGCACCTTTGACGAAATTGAGGCCCGCATTGCCACCGCCCGCCAGGCCGGTACGGCCGGCCACGCCCTCTTTGCCTACAGCGGCCTGCTGGTCAATGGGTACTTTGACGATTTAAAAAATGGACCATATGCGGAAACGGCCGTTGTGCCCAGCCTCCCATAATTGGTAATCGGTAATCCGTCAACTGTTCACCGTTCACCGTACGCGAAGCGGTCGCACCGCGACATTGCCGTTTACCATTTACCGTCCATTGGCAACAATACTTTCACAGAAGGGCATAACGAATTACAATAGCCGCTTGTATGGAAAAACAACCGGCTGTTGACATTATCATCCTCAACTGGAACGCCCGCCCTTATTTGCCCCACTGCCTGGCGGCGCTGTACGCATCCACCTATCCACACGTCACCGTTACCCTGGTCGATAACCAATCCAGCGATGATTCGCTGGCCTACGTACAGAAGCACTTTCCCCAGGTCAATATTATCCAGGCGGGAGCCAATCTGGGCTATGCCGGGGGCAATAACCTGGGGCTGCGCCAGACCGGTGCCCCGATTGCCGTCCTGCTCAACCCGGATGTCTACGTGCGTCCCGATTGGCTGGCAGAAATCATACGGCCGTTTCAGCAAAACCCGCGCACCGGCATCGTTGGTTGCAAACTCCATTACCCTGATGGCCAGACGCTGCAACATGCGGGCGGTTACCTGACCCCGCCGCGGGCTCTGCCCGGCCATTTTGGCCTTGGCGAACGGGATGAGGGACAGTGGGACAAACAGCGGCAGGTCGATTACGTCATCGGGGCCGCCCTGGCCCTGCGCCGCCAGATGCTCAACAAAATTGGCCTTCTCGACGAGAATTTCTTTCTCTACTTTGAGGATGTGGACCTGTGTTATCGGGCGCGGGCGGCCGGCTATGGCGTGGTGTATGAACCGGCAGCAGCGGCCGTTCACGTCGAATCGGCTACCACCATCAAAAACAGCCCTGCCTATCTGCGCCGCTTTCACACGGGACGCTGGCGCTTTCTGCTCAAGCATTATCCTGTTGACAGGCTGCTCAGCGAAACAATACCCGCCGAAAAAAGATGGCTGGCCCAACTGCCGCCGCCTCAGCGTCGTTATGTGGAGGTCGCCTACCGGCAGGCATTAAGACAGTGGCCGGCAATCGGTAAACAGTATCCAGGAAAGAGTGAGCAGGATGCAGTGAGGTATGAAGGGACGCTTATGGAACAGTTATCAAGTGAAGAGATTCAGCATGAGGTGGCGGCAGGGCTGCTTGATTTGCAGGCCGGCGCTGCCGATCTACTGGCCGGGGAGGATCCGCTAACATGGGAAGTGGTGGAACGGCCCTTTGCCTCCACCATCCCCCTCATTGGCCCCCTGGTTGCCCGTTTCCGCACCGCCTGGAACAATGTATCAACCAAATGGTATGTGCGTGGCCTGCTGCAGCAGCAAAACGGTATCAACCGGCAGTTGGTAACCCGGCTGCAGTTCATGGATGAGCGGCTGGTGGCCCAAGACCAGGCCCACAGCCAACTGATCTATGACGTAGCCGAATTGAATGTACAACTGGCTCAAATGAACCGGCTGCTGCAATCACTCGACGAGCGGCTGACCCGCCTGGAAGAGCAATGAGCCGCGACCGCCGTTTACGACTGGCCTATTTCAGCCCGCTGCCCCCCGCCCGCAGCGGCATTGCCGACTACAGTGCTGAGCTGCTGCCTCACCTGGCGCGGCTGGCCGATGTAACCATCTTTGGGGCCGATGATGGACGATGGACGGTGGACAACAGCGCATCGTCTGCCGTCCGTCGTCTATCGTCCGTCACAGTACGGCCGTTACGCTACTATGCCCCCCACCGCTGGCATGAGGCTGCAGCTAAAATGAGGCTTGAAATAAACTCAA
>JAWOIM010000434.1:0-8004 GCA_046484685.1 Chloroflexota bacterium
CACGTTTCACGCATCACGCATCACGCATCACGCAACAACTATGACCCAAAAAATCGACACCATCACCCTCCACCATTACCAACTCCCCCTGGACCCACCGTTTCATGCCGCCTGGGACCCAGAGCCGCGCCGTACCTTTGGGGCGACGGTGGTCCGGGTACGGGCGGGCAGCTATGAGGGGGTGGGGTCGGGCGACGCCATGCTGGGGTTGGCCGGTCACGAGCATCTCTTTATCGGCCAGGACCCGTTTGCTATTGAGCGGCACGTCCATATCCTGGACAATTTACAGTTCCATTATGGCCGTATGTGGCCTCTGGAAGTGGCCCTGTGGGATTTGATGGGCCAAATTCAGGGAGAACCGGTGTGGCGGCTGCTGGGGGGCAGGTCGAATCAGATACGGCCGTATGCCTCTACCGGTGAGCGCATTGGGGCCAAAGAGCGAGCCGAGTCGGCGCGACGGCTGGTAGCCCAGGGCTTTCAGGCCATCAAACTCCGTTTTCACGCCGCCGATCCCCGTGATGACCTGGCCATTGTGCGGGCCGTGCGTGAGGCGGTTGGCCCCCAGGTGGCTCTGATGGTAGACGCCAATCAAGGCTGGCAAATGGCCTGGGATACGGCCGAACCCTGGGAGTTTAAGACCGCCCTCTGGCTGGCCGACGCCCTGGCCGAGCTGGACGTCTACTGGCTGGAAGAACCGCTGCATCGCCACGATTACGAGGGCCTATCCCGGCTGCGGCAGCGCGCGGCCGTGCGTATTGCCGGCGGCGAAGGCAACCGGGAGTTTGGCGACTTTCACCAATATTTGCGCCACGGCTGCCTGGACGTCTACCAGCCGGACGTGGTCTGGAGTACCGGCCTGCTGCGGGCCAAACAGTTGGCCACCGACGTGGCGGCCGCCGGGGCTACCTACTCCCCCCACACCTGGGGCGACGGGCTGGTATTGCTGGCCAACCTGCACGTGGCCTGCGCCGTCTCCAACGCTCCCTTTCTCGAATTTCCCTACGATCCGCCCAACTGGCTGCCGCCCCGCCGTGATTTCTTCTTGCCGGAGCCGATTCTGCCCGATGCGGCCGGCTCCCTGACCCTGCCGGACATCCCCGGCCTCGGCGTCCGGCTCGATTGGGACCACCTGGCCCAATATGAATGGGAGCCGAATAGACGGAAATAACGAGGCTGCGCCTTACCGCTGCAAGAGAATGAGAACCCCCGCCAGCAGCGCCAGCAGCGCCATGACAATCCCCAGGCCCTCAAAACTGAGGCCCAGGAGGCCGATAAGGCCGGTTAAGATAAGCCAGATGGCTAACAGCAGCATACCCAAATTTTTGGTGAATTGTACTTTCATGGCAGTCTCCCAAACCTGGGAATTCCATTCCCAGGCTAATTGCTAATAAAAAGTACGCTAAAGCGCACTGAGGCCAAAACCATTGTAATTGCTCTATCAGACGCCGAATTCCATTCGGTGGCTTAGTGAACAGCAAGAGGATAGCCAGAAATGCCCACCAAGTCAATCAGCAGGTATCAGAAATCGCGCACCCCAGCTCTGCCGCAGCCGGTTAGAAAATCTCTGATAGCTCAATCCGCCAACAGCCGGTACAATTTAGCGGGCGATGAGGCTCGCCCACTCATCTATTGAGATAACCGCTGCACTGTTCGGCTGATGGCCTCTATCAACGATTGCTTTTATGTTGATGGAGGCCTTTCTGCTTTCTAAAAAGGAGTATTATCTTTGAAAGGCCCAACCTTATGGACCAATTTTCTGCTTATCGCCGTTGGGGGCGCGTTGGGAGCCAATGCCCGTTACCTGCTGGCTTTGTGGGCAGCCGGCCGTTTTGGATCCGATTTCCCCTATGGTACGTTGCTGGCTAACGTCAGTGGCAGCCTGGCCCTCGGTTTTCTGCTATCCTTGACGACAGAACGGCTGCCCCTATCCCCGGAAACGCGCCTGTTCCTGACGGTGGGCTTTCTAAGTTCCTTTACCACCTTCTCCTCCTACACGGTAGAGAGCCTGAATTTGTGGCGAGCGTTTGGAGCCTGGCAAAGCCTGCTGAATGTGTTGGGTAATAATCTGGCGGCATTTGTGGCAGCTATTTTGGGCATGACCCTGGCTCATTGGCTGCAAAGCGGAGGGTAGACAGGATGCAATTACAAGGCAAGGCATGGCGCGTTACCATTTACATTGGCGAAAGTGACCGCTATCAAGGCAAGTCGCTCTACATGGCGCTGCTCCATTTTTTGAAGCAGGAGGGGGCGGCCGGAGCTACGGTGGGGCGAGGGCTGGCCGGGTTTGGGGCACACAGCCGCATCCACACGGCTACGCTGGTAGACCTTTCCTCTGATTTGCCCATCCGCGTGGAATGGGTAGACCAGCCGGAATTGGTTGAGCGGCTGCTACCCCAGGTGCGGCAAATGGTCAACGATGGCCTGATTACGGTAGAGACAGTAGACGTGGTGCAGTATGCGCCGGGTCGCCGGCCGGACCCATTGGCCCAGCCGGTGCGAGATGTAATGCGTACCGAGGTAATAAGCGTCGCTGCGGCAATGTCGCTGGCGGAAATTGTCACCCTGCTGCTGCAAAAACGGTATCGCAGCCTGCCGGTAGTGGATGAAGACGGCCGTATTCAAGGCATCATTACTGAAGGCGACCTGCTGCGCCGCACCGGTCTGGCCGCTCGTCTCGACTTGCAGCAAGAAATTGGGTTGGCCGATTGGCAGCAGCAGTTGGCCGGGCTGCGGGCCGAGGGCCAGACGGCCGTTTCTCTCATGACCAGTCCCGTGATTACCATTGCAGCCGGCAGCTCGCTGCGCCGGGCGGTGGAGCAAATGGTGGAACACAATCTGAAGCGGCTGCCGGTAGTGGACGACGACGGCCGTTTAGCCGGATGGATCAGCCGTATCGATATTTTACGCACCATCGAGTACCACGAGCCGGTAGCTGAACGCAAATCGGACCCGGCAGCCGGTCATGACACGGCCGTTACCGCTGCCACATCCGTCAGCGAACTGATGTACCGGGACATGCCGACCGTGACGCCTCAGGCGACGCTGGAAGAGGTGCTGCAAGCATTGGAGCAGGATCGGCGCCGACGAGCGGTAGTCGTTGATGAGCAGCGGCGAGTGGTGGGTATCGTTAGTGACGGGGATTTGCTGCGTCGCAGCCGGCCAACAGCCCATTCCGGTTTGCTGGCCCGCCTGCGCCATCTGATAGGCGGCCAGTCCCCGGCCGACCCGCTCCCGCTGCTGAACGCGGGCGAAACGGCCGTTGACCTGATGAGTACGCCCGTCATAACTATTGTGGCTAACGCTTCACTGGCCGACGCCCTGCGCCTGATGGTCAAGCACCAGATTAAGCGACTGCCGGTGGTGGATGAAAACGGCCGTCTGGTGGGGCTGCTCGACCGGGCCAGTCTGCTGCGCGGCTGGTTAAGCTCTCTGGCGTCTTGATTTACTTTTATATTGCTACTCGCTTATTGGGATTGGCGGGGTAGAATAGAGGCGTGTAGTGCGTAATGCGTAGTGCGTAGTGCGTAATGGTCTCACAAGAGTACTACGTTTCACGTTTTACGTTTTACGCTTAAATTTGAAGATGAGGAACAGGGACATGGACAAACAATTTGATATTTTGTTATGGGGTGCCAGCGGCTTTACCGGCCAACTGGTGGCCGACTACCTGGCGCGTAACGCTGGGCCGGACCTGCGCTGGGCCATCGGCGGGCGCAATCGGGATAAATTGGAAGAGGTGCGCCGGGAATTAACGGCCGTTAACCCCTCCCTCGCCGACTTACCCATCCTCATCGGCAACAGCCTGGACCGCGCTTCGCTGGACCCGCTGGTGGCCCAGGCCCGCGTCGTCTGCACCACTGTTGGCCCCTACACGAAATACGGCACGCCGCTGCTGGCCGCCTGCGTCGAGCAGGGGGTCGATTACTGCGACATCACCGGTGAAACAGGCTGGATGCGGGCCAATATCGACGCCTATCACACCAAAGCCGAGCAGACGGGGGCACGGATTGTGCACTGCTGCGGGTTTGACTCCATTCCGTCCGACCTGGGGGTATTGATGCTGCAAGAAGCGGCCAAAGAAGAATACGGCCGTTTCTGTCACGCCATCACCCATTACGTCATCACCACCAAAGGCAGTCTCAGCGGCGGTACCATCGCCAGTATGCTGCACACGCTGGACCAGACAAAAGACGATAAAGCCGCCCGCCGTCTGTTAGCCGACCCCTATAACCTGGTTCCCGGCCACCAACATGATTGGTCGGAGACGGATCAGCAATCGGCCCGCTATGATACCGACATTCGTCGCTGGACAGGCCCGTTTATTATGGCTGCCATCAACAGCCGGGTGGTGCGCCGCAGCCACGCCCTGCAAGATTTTCGTTACGGCCCCCAGTTCCGCTATCACGAAGCAACCCGGTTTCCCGATGGCCTGCGCGGCCGTTTGCAGGCCAACGGGCTGTTGCTGGGCATGGGGCTGTTTATGGGGCTGGCCAGCCTGCCCCCTACCCGCCGCCTGCTGGAAGCAACGGTGCTGCCCAAACCGGGCGAAGGCCCCTCGGCCGCAGCCCGCGAGAAGGGCTACTTTTACACAACCATGTTGGGCAAAATCGGCAACGACCCCGCGCCGGGCGAGACCTGGCTCAAGGCCACTATCAAGGGGGTCAACGACCCCGGCTACGGCGAAACGGCCAAAATGTTGGGTGAATCGGCCCTTTGCCTGGCCCAGGACGCCCTGCCGGCCCGGGGTGGCATCCTGACTCCAGCCGTAGCCATGGGCATGACGCTGGTAGAACGGCTGCGGGCAGCAGGCATGACGTTTAAGGTGGGCAGTTGGTAATACCTACACGTAATGCGTAACTTGGCGCAGCCACAACCAAAAACTCTCACCACAGAGGGCACAGAGGCTTGTCACCTCGACAAGCTCGGCGCAAGCTCTGAGCAACGCCGAAGGAACACAGAGTTTTTTCTCTTTTACTCCGTGCCATCTGTGTTCTCTGTGGTGAAAAAATTAACCCACATAGCGCAAATTTTAGGGAGTAAAACTGTAATGCGTAGCCTGCTATCGTGAATGCTGCGCACCAGGCAACACGACATGACAAGCAATCAAGCCCCCCCTCTACCCGAACCTTATCTAAAAATGGCCCTCGCCTTGCTGCGAGAGCAGGGGGAAGCCCAATGGCTGCCGGTGACGGGGCGCAGTATGGTCCCCTTGATCTGGCCGGGGGATCAGGTGCGGGTAACGGCCGCTTGGCAACCGGCCGCCCGCGGCGATATTCTCACTTTTTTGCAGGATGGCCAATTGAATACCCACCGGCTGCTGCGCTCAATCAATGTAGGCGGGCAGTGGGTGTACGTCACCAAAGGGGACAATCAGTGGCAGCCGGATCCGCCGCTGAACGAGGCGGATATTGTGGGGCGGGTAGAAGCAGTGCGGCGGGGGGAGCGGAGCTGGGGGCCGAACGGCCGTTTCTGGCGCTGGAGTAACCGGTATCTGACTCAACGGATGTTTATACAAACCAGGCTGTACCCACTCCTCCACCCCTTCTACCACTGGCTTCCCCTACGCCTCCTGGCTGCCCTCTACCGCCGCCTGCGCCTGCTCCCCTGGTGGCTGCTCCGTGCCCTGACCGGCCGGCGTTAACTGCCCGGATTGGGAGACCTGACAGGTTTACTGCCGGAGAAAACTGCTGCAATTCAGGTGTAAAAACCTGTCAGGTCTAGACCCTAACCGCAACTTTTCGCCCCCAATCCCCGTATACATGGATAGAGACTCTCAGATAATAATTTTGGGTAGGGGCAGTGCCTTGTGCCTGCCCAGTTGAGGGCAACCACAAGGGTACGTCCTTACGCCCAAAATGTTCTTCTTAACCTCTATAGAGGCAGCCGGGCTGGATTGCATACCTGTCCCTTTAGGCAACCAGAAGGAATGCCCCTACCTGACCTGACTTGTAGCGTAAGTAAGGAGTAAACAATGTTAGATTTACCGATTGGCAAACGATTAACCTGGAAACAAGACAGCCTGACAAGCCGGGCCTATACCCTGAAAAGCAACGAGCAGCCGCTAGTGCAGCTCCACTACACCGGCGCCTTTAACAACGAAGCCCTGGTCCGGCCGGCCGGCGCGGCTGAGAGTGACTGGCTGCTCAAGTTCGACCGCCAGGGGATGATCACGCCCACCGTTACCAGCAAAACAACCGACGCCGCCATACCGGGCACAGAACCAATGACGCTTGATTGGCTAGGCAAAGGGGAGGTCACCTTAGAAAACGGCCGTTCCTTCCGCTGGCAGCCGCTCAATTCCTGGCATACCGAATGGGGGTTTTTGGATGAAAACGGCCGTGCCGTCATCGAATGCAAACAGAACCATTGGTTCAACGGTGGCTCTGTCCTTATTCACGACAACGACCTTAAAGCAGGCGAGCTGAATCTGCTAACCACGCTGGGCTGGTACAAATCGATTAACTACACCTATGAAATGACGGCCGTATTTGTTGTACTGCTGGTCGCCATCATTGCCACATAACATGGACCATGGACGATAGACCATAGACCACAATTCATCGTCCATCGTCTATCGTCTATCGTCTATCGTCCAATCCCCAATCCCTATTCCCCACTCCCCATAAACGGATAACGCCAGTCGGCCGGCGGCACCATCGTTTCCTTGATGGCCCGTACGCTCATCCAGCGCAACAGGTTGAGCGGGCTGCCGGCCTTGTCGTTGGTGCCGGAACCGCGTGCCCCACCAAAGGGCTGCTGCCCTACGACCGCCCCGGTCGGCTTGTCGTTGATATAGAAGTTGCCCGCCGCGTTGCGCAGCCGGTCCGACATCATCACAATCGCCTGCCGGTCCCGCGCCCAAATGGCCCCGGTCAAGGCATAGGGGGAGGTTTCATCACAGAGGGTCAGCGTTTCCATCAGCGCTTCATCTTCATAGACATAGATAGTCAGCACCGGTCCAAAAATCTCCTCTTCCATTGTTTTGAATTGGGGATTGGTGGTCACAATGGTGGTGGGTTCAATGAAATAACCGACGGAATCATCACAACCACCGCCGGTAATAATCTCGGCTTCGTCAGAGTCACGAGCGTAGTCGATGTAGGCTTTAATGCTGTTGAACGCCTTTTTGTCGATAACGGCCCCCATAAAGTTGCTGAAATCGGCCGTGTCACCCATTTTAATCTGGTTGACCTCGGCCACAAACTTCTGGCGAAACTCAGGCCAGATAGAGCGGGGCACGTACATGCGGGAAGCGGCCGAACATTTCTGCCCCTGGTATTCAAAAGCTCCGCGCAGGGCGGCTACCACCAGTTCATCAAGCAAAGGAGCCGCCGAAGGATGGGCAAAGATAAAATCCTTACCGCCCGTTTCCCCTACCAGCCGGGGATAATATTTGTAGTTGTTCATATTGGCTCCCACCTGTTCCCAAATGCTGTTGAAAACGCGCGTGGAGCCGGTGAAGTGGATACCGGCAAATTCAGGATGGTTCAAAATCTGGTCGGCCATGACGGCAGAGGGGCCGGGCAGGAAGTTGATCACGCCATCGGGCAGGCCGGCTGCTTGCAGCACGCGGTAGGTATAATAATTGGCATAAACGGCCGTACTCGACGGTTTCCACAGCACCACATTGCCGATCATGGCCGGGGCCGTGGGCAGATTAGCCCCAATGGCCGTAAAGTTAAAGGGGGTCACGGCAAAAATAAAGCCTTCCAACGCCCGGTACTCTACCCGGTTCCAGACGCCGGGAGAAGAAATGGGCTGGTCACCCATCAGGTCGGCCATGTAGCTGACGTTAAAGCGCCAAAAGTCAATCACTTCACAGGCAGCGTCGATTTCAGCCTGATAAGCGGTTTTGGACTGGCCCAGCATGGTGGCCCCGTTGACCGTATCGCGCCAGGGGCCGGAGAGCAGATCCGCCGCTTTGAGAAAGATGGCGGCCCGATGTTCCCAGGGCATGTTGGCCCAGGCGTGGCGGGCGTCGAGGGCGGCCTCAATGGCCAGCTT
>JAWOIM010000462.1:0-8965 GCA_046484685.1 Chloroflexota bacterium
GATGACTATATTCCGGGCGGGCCAATAATTCCGGGTATTCACGGCGACGGCGGGGGTAGGTGGTAATGGCCCACCAAAGAACAGAATTACGGCTAAAAAAGCTGGTACGGAAAGATTCCCGATTCTCATTCCACAATGGTTGGCGCAAAAAGGTGCGGCGCAGGGTGCGCCACCAGAGCCGCCACAAAATCAGGGGCAGGGGATAGTCGAGCCAGACAACCGTGTCGGCCCGCGCCCAAACGATGTCGCGCACTTTGCTGTAGTTGCCATCCGTGACCCAGTACGGCCGGCTAACCGCCTGGGCTACTCGTGTGCGAAAGAGGTCGAGAGGAGCCATTTGCCAGTCAGGTTCCCAGTGCAGTGCGTCCAGCTCGATGTGGGCATACTCTAACCGTTGGGCCAATGCTTTCGCCAGCGTTGTCTTGCCCGACCCGCTGGTGCCTACTACTGAAATACGCTGCATTCTGTTCACCTGGTTGAGTATAACCAAAACGGGGGCAAATCCCAAAGTGTGTGAACCGCAAAGAGCGCGAAGAACGCGGAGGAATAAAGAAAAATGGATCTTTGGAAATTCAGGGGATTGACAAGCCGTCATGCGTGAAACGTGAAACGTGAAAAACCCTCACGCATCACGTTTCACGTTTCACGAAAAACCCCATGAAATCCTGAAGAACCAGAAAAATCCGGGTTATGCCACCAGGGGTAGGGTCACAGAAATCGTAGTGCCTTCTCCCGCTTTGCTGTCGGCCCAGATACGGCCGTTATGGGCCAGCACAATCGAGCGGGCAATGGCCAGGCCCAATCCCGAGCCTCCATCGGCCCGCCGCCGGGCACCGTCGGCCCGGTAGAAGCGTTCAAAAATATGAGGCAGGGCCGTCGGGTCGATTCCCGGACCGGTATCGGCCACCTGGAAGATGACTTCCCGGTCGCCGGTCACAGCCCGCAGCCGAATCTGGCCTCCGGCCGGCGTGTGGCGCAGGCTGTTGGCGATCAAATTATCCCAGACCTGGGCCAGCCGGTCGCCATCAGCCCACACCGGCGGCAGGTCGGGCGCGGCCTCGACGGTCAGCACGATTTGCTCTTGTTCGGCCGCCTGTTGGTGAGCAGCAGCGGCCCGCAGCAGCGTTTGCTGCGGCGCAACCGCAGCCAGAGTCAACGGCAGTTCCCCCGCTTCCGAGAGAGAAAGCAGGCGTAAATCCTCGACCAGCCGGGCCAGGCGGCGGGCCTCGTCATGGATAATGGCCAGGGTTTCAGGGTCGGGAGGCAAAACGCCGTCGTTGAGGGCTTCGGCATGGCCCAGGATAAGGCTGAGGGGGGTGCGCAAATCGTGGGCAATATCGGCCGTCATCTGGCGACGCAGTTGTTGGGCCTGACCCAGCTTCTGGTTCATTTCGTTGAAAGCTGCGGCTAACTGGCCCAACTCATCGCCGGAACGGACGGGCACACGCTGGCTGAGGTCGCCGTGGGCCATGGCCTGGGTGGCGCTCGTCAGTTCGCGCAGCGGCCGTACCAGCGTTTGCGCCAATACGGTTCCCAACAGCAGGGCTACCAGGCTGGCCCCAGCCGCCCCCAGCAGCAGCGTGCGGCTGATGCGCTGCATGAGGTCGTCGATAGTCAACGGTATCTGGTGACGGTGACGATGCTGGCCGACCAACAGGCCGACCGGTTCTCCTTCAAACAGAATGGGCATTCCTTCAGCCAGCAGGCGGGGGGGGATGCGCCCGCCAAAGCCATGACCGGCCCCGGACCGGATCACGCGCCCGTTAGCTGCGGCCAGGGCCAGCGGGCGTGCCACGGTAGCTTCGCTTATGCCGGCAGCCGCCTCACTGGGGAAAATGACCGCCTCTACCCCTTGCCAATCTCCCTGCTGCCGGTAATAGTCGGCCAGTTCACGGGCCAACTGCTGCCGCTGCTGCTGCTGCACAAAGTCAGAAAACTCCAGGTTGGCAATGCGGCCGGCCAACAGGGCCACCAGCCCAATCCCCACCAGGCTAACGGCCAGGAAGGAGATGATGAGTTTGAAGGTCAGAGAGCGAGTCATGGGTTTTCCTTAATCCGGTGATGGGTAAACGGTAATGTCGCACGGCGACCGCTTCGCGTACGGTGAACGGTAATCGGTAATGTTGCTGCGCGACCGCTTCGCGTACGGATAACCGATAACCGATCACGGATTACGGCTCACGGATTACCGGTCACCAAACGATACCCCACACCATAAACGGTCTCAATATAGCGGGATTGCCGGGGATCATCTCCCAGCTTGGCCCGCAAGTTTTTGATGTGGGCATCGATAGTACGTTCATAGCCGGGCAGGTCAACGGCCGTTGCCCCCTGCACCCTTTCCAGCAGCTCCAGCCGGCTAAAGACCCGCCCCGGCGCGACCATGAGCGCGGCCAGCAGGTCGAACTCGGAACGGGTCAGATCGAGGCGCTGCCCATTCACCGTAACCAGAAAATGGTCCGGGTCCAGGGTGATGTCGCCGGCACGCAGTCGGGTATCGGCCGGGCCACCTTGATTCACACGGCGCAGCACGGCCCGCACCCGCGCCGTCAATTCACGCGGGCTGAACGGCTTGGTCACGTAATCATCGGCACCCAGTTCCAACCCCAGCACCCGATCCTGTTCTTCAATTTTGGCCGTCAGTAAGATGATGGGGGTCTGCCGCCGGCGACGATGTTCGCGCATAAAGGCGTAGCCGTCCAGTTCGGGCATCATGATGTCCAGAATAATCAGGTCCGGTTTTTCCTCACGGGCCACAAACAGGGCGTCACGGCCGTTGCCTGCCTTGACCACCCGAAACCCTTCCTGAGTCAGATAAGCGGCAATGAGATTCTGGATGCGTTCTTCGTCGTCAACTACGAGAATAGTTTGCATGATACGTGAAGTGTGATGCGTGAAACGTGATGCGTGAAGGCTTTTCAATCACGTATCACGTTTCACGGCTTGTCAATTACCTGAACCCCCATTTATTACATCCCGTAGCCCGTTAATCGCCTGCGGATCGGTCAGCAGCCAGCGGGCCAGATCATCATGGGTCAACGAGCGGCGCCACTCCCGGTAGGTGGCTTCGGGCAGGTTGCGGTAAAAGAGGGCGACCACAACCAGCCCCCCTGATCCCTGGGGCGAGGCGTAATAAACGGTGGTAAGGATGCCGGGCAAAGAGCCGTTTTTATAGCCCACCATGTGGAAAAGCTCCTGGTTGACCGGGTAAGCAGCCAGCGGCCATTCCAGATAGCGCCGGGCCAGGAAGCTGGTATAGGAATCACCTAGCTGCTCCTGGGCAATGGTGGCCATCAGGTTAGCGTAGTCGCCAGCGCTTCCCTGGGCGTTCAGGTTTTCACTAAACAGGCTTTGGTCTTGCCAGGTGGGTCGGCGCGACCGTTGGTACCAGCGCCCCTCATCGGCGCGGAATTGGTCGCTGCTGCTGTAGGCTGTGGTTAACTCCATGACGGCCTGACCGTATAAAGCAGGGTTGTCGATGAGGCTCTGAATAGCGCTCCGGTTGTCCATCGTGCGGGTGTGGTTAGAAATGAGTAAAAATTGCCCCAAGAAGGGGCAGGGCGCTGTCTGGTTGGTGAGGCCGAGGCGCACGGCCGTTTCTTCAATCACGTCCTGGCCCAACCGCATATGGAGGTAGTCGGTGGCGGCATTGCTGCTGTAGCGCATCATCATCCCGGGCAGCTCTTCCAGGGGCACGGCCGGCGGGTTTTGGCCCACCAATCCCCGGGATGTCAGCTCATCCAGGGCGTTGGGATGGGCACGCAGGTCGGAGCCGGGCAAAAAGTATTGTTCCAGGTCGGTGACAGGTACCCAACTGGTGGGGTCTAATCGGCCGTCGCCCACCGCCTCGATATAAGCCACCAGGTGAATCAACTTGACCACGGAGGCCAGGGGCATGGGCATATCGGCATTGAGATAAACTCCCTGTTCCTCTTGCCCGACGCGGTAGGCAGCCAGCCCCACATGGCCGGGATGAGCCAGCAGATAGTCCAGCGCCGCTTGGGCTTCCTCCGGTATGGTTAAATGGTCAGGCCAAATGGGCGTTACGGCCGTTACCGGCGGCGCGGCTCTCGGAGCCATCAGGGGAAGCCGCACACCACAGCCGTTTGCGGGCAGTTCCGGGGCGGGCATGGGGGTCAAGGGAGGACTGGTTAGTGTAGGCAAAACGGTCGCTGCTTCTGTTGCCGCTGGGGGCACAAGGGTAATAGCAGGCATAGTCCGTTCTGGAGTGGCCGCCGGCGTGACGCCGGCCGCAGAGACAGCCACTGATCCTACGCCCCGTTCCTCTATTTCTACCCGTGGACCGGCGCAGGCAGCCACCAGAATCGCCAGCACCAGCAGCAGAAAAGCAGCCTGAGTCATAGTCAACTTTGTCATAAATGTCAGAAATGTGAAGCGTGAGGGGTGAATTCAGACCCCTCATGCTGCCACAGATTACCAAATACTTCTTACTTTTTACTTCTTACTGATTACTTCATCACTGCCCCATTCTACCATGATGTTGCTGGCGATCATGATTATGGTGGCCGTGGAAGTGGGGACCGCGCTCTGTTTTGCTTAGAATACAGTCCGCCTGTTCCTGGGTGATGGTGCCGTCGGCCAGGGCCTCGGCTACGGCCGTTTCACGGGCTTCTTTCACGGCGTCACGCACCGCTTCGGGGTCTACATCCAGTTCGGCCATCAGGTGGGGCAACCGTGTGCCGTCAGCCAGGGCCGCTTCCAGTTCCTCAAGCGATAGGCCCAGGGCTTCGGCCATAGCTGTGTGCATAGCAGTGCGGTTCATGAGTGGGGTGTCCAGGCCACAGCCACAATTACCAGACATTGCACCCATTTGTAATTGGTCCTGGTTCATGTGCCTATTGGCCATGCCAGCCATCTGGTTCATGCGGTTGGAATTACCCCAGTTTTGCAGCCGCTCGGCCTGGGCTGCGGTTAATCGGCCGTCTGTTACGGCCGTTTCCACTACCTGGTTGCGAGCTGCCTGCATTGCCTCAACCATCTCTTGCTGCACTGTTTCGGCAACAGGGGGGACAGTGGTATCTTGAGATTGGGCCAGCACAACGGCCGTGCCCACAGCAAAGAGTGCCAGGACGGCTACTAATCCTAAAATTTTGTGATAGGTACGCATTTTTTACCTCCGTATATTTTGACGATGGACGATAGACGGCGGACGATGGTCTGTGGTCTGTCGTCTATCGTCTGCAATTGGTTACATTGCCTATCATACCGCCCAATTATGTAGAAATTGTGAAGAAGTTATACAGAAGCAATAACGCTTTCCCAAAGCGGCCACATCCGGTAAAATTTAGCCTGCCATGATCAGAGAAGTTATGACCAAAGAAGTCGCCATGACCGAACAAGAGCGTCACAACCGGCGCGTTATGATTCAACGCATCAAAAGCTACTGGCTCAAAGGCGTCCTCGAAGAATCGCTGCACGGGGCCGAACTAATCGACCTGAGCATGTCCGACTTTCCGGGGGCGTTGGCCAACGGTCAGCACAGCCCCGACGCCGAATATGATCTGCCTCTGCCCATCGGTACCCAATCGCTGGAGGTATTTGACCGTGCCCAGGGCAGCCTGCTCATTTTGGGTGAACCGGGCGCGGGCAAAACCACGACGCTGCTCCAGCTTGTCACCAGTCTTGTACAGCGGGCCGAACTGGACGACCGGCAGCCCGTACCGGTTGTGCTCAGTCTGGCCACCTGGCTGGACGAGCAGCCGCTGCACCGCTGGATGGTGGCTGAATTGAGCAACAATTATGAAGTGCCGCGCCGGTTGGGTCAGGCCTGGTTGGCCGAGGGGCGGCTGCTGCCGCTGCTGGATGGATTGGATGAGGTGGAGCAGAGTTATCGGGTTGGCTGTGCCCGCGCCATTAACCGCTGGCGGCAGGATAATGGCCTCAGCCCACTGGTTGTTACCACACGCTTGCGTGACTATAGGGCAATGCCGCTGCGCCTCGATTTGTCACGAGCGATTGTCTTGCAGCCGCTGTCCCTGGAACAAATCGATATTTATCTGGCCAGCGTGGGCAAGCGGCTGGCCGGGCTGCGGGCCGCCATTCACAGCGACGCCACCCTGCGCGAGTTGGCCGAATCTCCCCTGATGCTGAGCATTATGACCCTGGCTTATTACCGGATGCCGGCCGATATTGCTGTTTCGTTAGGCGAGCGAGGCATGAGCCGCCAACATCTGTTTGATGTCTACGTGGAGCGCATGGCCCGCTACCGGGACGGCGAAAAAATCCACCCCTTAACCCAAACGCAGCATTGGCTTAGCTCTTTGGCCCGGCAAATGTCGGCCCATAACCAGACGATTTTCTTCCTGGAACGGCTGCAACCTGACTGGCTACCGCGCAGTCAGCGACGGCGCTACCTTAACCAACTGCAATTTGGGCTGCTGCTGCTGTTAACGCTGGCGGGTGTCGTGGGAGGTCTGGTAGGCTGGACCACCGGCAGTCCGACCGCGCCTCTGTGGGGGCTGGGTCTGGGCCTGCTGGGGGCCGGACTGAGCAAAGTGTGGGGCCTGCTGGGCTGGCCGGCAGTCAACGGCCCTATTGAAACGGTAGAGACGCTGAAATGGTCATGGCCCCACGCCGGGCTGGCGCTGCTGGTGGGGGGGCTGGTCGGGGCCGGTCTGGGGGCGCTGGTCAATTGGATAACACCTGCAGCCGGGGTGGCCTGGCTGCCGCTGCTGGCGCTGGTAGTGGGCATAGGCAGCGTTTTGCGCAGCGCGCTCTTTCGCAATGAAATGAAGCTGCGGACCACGCCGGGGCAGGGGTTGACCCAGTCCCGGCAAAATGGGTTGTGGGTGGGGGGGCTGGTGGGGTTGGTAACGGCCGTATCCACCACCCTGGCTACCGCCGCCGCCCAAACCATCAATGAAAGCCTGAGCCTGATGGCTACCCTGCCCTGGATTGCCGGCTTTTCCCTCTATCTGGGGCTGACGGGCGGACTGGTTTACGGCGGGTTGGCTTATTGGCAGCACCGCTTGCTGCGCCGTCACCTACAGCAAAACAATGCTGTGCCCCCCGCCTTTACCGATTTCCTGGACCACGCAGCCGAACGCAGTCTGCTGCGTAAAGTGGGTGGCGGTTATATGTTCGGCCATGCTCTCCTGCTCGACTACTTTGTGCGCCGCCAGACATAGTAGTTGTTATGCAAAGTTGCGCGGAGAAAAGCAGAATTACCAAAAGACTACAAAAGTCTGGCGATTTTTGTATAGACCTTCAGATAATGATTTTAGGTAGGGGCAGTGCCTTGTGCCTGCCTAGTTGAGGGCGACCACAAGGGTACGCCCCTACACCCAAAATGTTTTTCTTAACATCTGTAGCTTGACAAACACTGCCTGGCTTTAATGAGACCGGTAGAAGTAAAGTCGATCACCGGAGGAGAGTTGTTATAATAGCGGCAAATTAAGACCTTTAGGATACTGTGTGTAAACCGTTACGCACTACGCAATACGCACGACGAAACTATGCCCCTGTTACCGGGTGAACTTCTCAATAAACGATACCGCATTGTCAGCCTGCTGGCCGAAGGGTCAGGTGGGGCCACTTACCGCGCCTGGGATGTCAAAGAGCAGCGAGATTATGCTGTCAAGGAGTACCTGGACGCCTCACTGGCCACGCAGCGGGCGTTCCGGGCCGAGGCGCAGCGGTTAACACGGTTGTCTCACCCACAACTACCGGTCGTGCGTGATCATTTTAGCCTGGAAGGAATGGGGCAGTACCTGGTCAGTGAGTATATCGACGGCGTAGACCTGCAAACGCTGTTGGTTCAATACAGTATGCTGCCCTCTGATTTGATTACCCCCTGGCTGCAATCGGTCTGCCAACCGCTGGCTTACCTTCACCAGCAAAACCAGCTCCATCTGAATATCAAGCCGGCCAACATTCGTCTGACGCCGGCGGGCAGTCTGTTTTTAGTCGATACCGGCCTGCCGGGCCTGAAGCTGCCCCATCGGAAAGGGTATGGGTCGCCGGAACAGCAGGCGCGGGGGGAGCTAACGGCCGTATCTGACATCTACAGCTTAGGGGCTACCCTCTACACCCTGCTCACCGGCCAGGTACCGCCGCCCGCCCTGGGGCGCGAAAGCGGCCTGGAAGAGCTAACCCCCGCCCGTGAACTAAACCCTGATGTGGAGCCGTACCTCTCCATTGTGGCTTCGCGGGCCATGTCGCTGCGCCCCGATACCCGTTACGAAACAGTTCGGGATTTTGCCCAGGCCCTTAACCGACCGGTGGGCAAGCCTGCCCCCCAGCGTGCCCCTGATTTGCGCCGCACCGAACCGGTTGTAGCACCTGCCTCTGACTCGGCTGTGCCCCACAACGGCTTTCACCCGCTGCGCTGGAAACGTCGCACCATTGAAATGCGGGTCATTGTTGGGCTGGCCCTGGTCCTGTTTTTTCTGTTGGGCATAAGCGCTGCTGTAGCTTATGTTAGCACCAGTGACCGTTTTCAAAACGAGGGAGAGCTAGCAGCCACGGCGACCATAGAATCGGCCGTTATTGCGGCCTTGACCGCCATTGCCCCCACCCCTACCCCCGAACCGGACCCTTCCCCCACACCCGAACCGACGCCGGCCCCCCTGATTGATGAAGCGACCGGAATGCGGATGCTGTTTGTGCCGGCCGGCTCCTTCCGCATGGGGCGCGAAGAGGGTGAAAATAATGAGCAGCCGGCCCGCTTTGTGGCCCTGGACAGCTTTTACATTGACCAGACTGAAGTGACCAACGGCCAATATCGGGTCTGTGTAGAGGCGGGCGTGTGCAGTCCTCCCGCCAGCCCGAACGCCACCTACCACAGCAGCTACTACAACAGTTCACAATATGATAGTTACCCTGTCATCTTCGTCAACTGGTACATGGCTCGCGACTTTTGCGAATGGCGTGGCGTGCGGCTGCCCACCGAAGCGGAGTGGGAAAAAGCGGCCGGTTATGATCCTGGCGACAGTATTAAGCGGCT
>JAWOIM010000533.1:0-8602 GCA_046484685.1 Chloroflexota bacterium
CCGAATTCACCGGCGAGCAGTTGATCCAGGGCGAACCGGACGGGTCCAGCTTTCCCACCGGTGGTATTCGCCCCACCTTTGAGGCGCGGGGCTACACCGCCTGGGACGTGACCAGCCCGGCCTACATCCTGGAAAATCCCAACGGCACCACCCTCTGTATCCCCACCGCCTTCCTCTCCTGGACCGGTGAGGCGCTGGATAAAAAGACACCCCTACTGCGAGCCATGAAAGCCCTCAACATTCAGGCCCGGCGCGTCCTTAAGCTGTTTGGTCATGACGACCCCGGCCTGGTGACGCCCACTGCCGGGGCCGAGCAGGAATATTTTCTGATTGACCGCAACTTTTTCTATAACCGACCCGACCTGCTAAACGCCGGTCGCACCCTGTTTGGGGCACCACCGGCCAAAGGGCAGCAGTTTGACGACCATTATTTTGGGGCCATTCCCGAACGAGTACTGGGCATGATGCTGGAAATGGAGCGGGAGTTGTTTAAGCTAGGTGTGCCGGTCAAAACGCGCCATAACGAAGTAGCGCCCAGCCAATATGAAGTGGCCCCCGTTTTTGAAAACGCCAATGTGGCTACTGACCATCAGCAGTTGCTCATGCTAACGTTGAATCGGGTAGCAGCCAAATATGGCCTGGCTTGCCTGACCCATGAGAAGCCGTTTGCCGGCGTCAACGGATCGGGTAAACACGTCAACTTCTCGTTAGGCTCGCCAGAATTGGGCAATCTGCTTGAGCCGGGCGACACACCCCATGAGAATGCCCAGTTTCTTATCTTTTGCGCCGCCGTGATCCGGGGTGTGGATAAATATGCGCGGCTGCTGCGGGCCATGATCGCCTCGGCCGGTAATGACCACCGGCTGGGCGCTAACGAAGCGCCACCGGCCATTCTCTCTATCTTTTTGGGGGATCAGTTGACCGATGTCTTTGAGCAGATTAAGAACGGCGGGGCTACCTCGTCGAAGGCAAAGGATACACTGACGATTGGCGTGGACACGCTGCCCGACCTGCCCAAACATTCCGGCGACCGCAACCGGACCAGCCCGCTGGCCTTTACGGGCAATAAATTTGAGTTCCGGGCGGTCGGATCCAACCAGTCGATTGCCGGGCCGCTGATGGCCCTGAGTACCATCATGGCCGAATCGCTCGATTATGTGGCCACTCGTCTGGAAGAGGAGATGGGGGGGGATGAAAGTGAGTTGAATACGGCCGTTCAGTCCCTCCTCCATGAAATCATCAGCGAACACGATCGGATCATCTTCAACGGCGACGGCTACTCCGAAGCGTGGCACAAAGAAGCGGAAGAGCGGGGCCTGCCCAACTTGCGGGCTACCTGTGACGCGCTGCCAGTGCTGGGTGAGGAAGAGGTATTGGCCCTCTTTGAGAAGTATGGCGTCATGAGCCGCCGCGAAACGCTGAGCCGTCTGGACGTTTATCTGGAGCAGTACGTGATGAGTGTGCAGGTAGAAGCCCGCCTGATGCTTGAAATGGCCCGTACCATTATCTACCCGGCAGCCGCCCGTTATCAGGGGGAACTGGCTGCTACCGGGGCCAGCCTGAAAACGGTTGGTTATCCATTCGACTCGGCCACGCTGGATAAGGTATCAGACCTGGCCGGAGGGCTGCTGCAAAGTGTGGAAACATTGGAGGAAGCGCTGGGCCATGAGTCAGACGACCTGGCCAAAGAAGCACGCCACATGTGCAGCAAGGTTGTACCGGCGATGAGTGCCCTGCGAGAGTACGCCGACGGCCTGGAAGAGATCGTGGCCGATGACCTGTGGCCGCTGCCGACCTATCAGGAGATTTTGTTTATTAAGTAAGTACGGCTTTTTGCGAATTCGTGGGGTTTAGACGTATTGCGTATTACATAACCCGGCAAAGCCGCAACCAAAATCATCAAAGATAGCGCAGATTACACAGATTTGATTTTTTCAGCCCGCTCCCGGATGGGGAGCGGGCTGTTTTCAGTTGGGTGGGGTATGTTATAATGGGGACGAGTTCGGCTTCGATCTTGAAATAAAGGAGCGTAAAGAATGAGTTCACAAACGGCCGTATTAGATAAACCCCGGCAAAAAAGATCGTCCAGGGCGACCACAGCCAGCGACAGCCGCCCACCACTCAATCCCGGCGACCGGCTGACGCGGGCCGAGTTTGAACGGCGCTACCAGGCGTATCCGGAAATAAAAAAAGCGGAGTTGATTGAAGGTGTCGTTTATATGCCATCTCCCGTGCGTTATAAAAATCATGGCCAGCCCCATTTTCGTTTGATCGGTTGGCTCAGCACCTATGTAACAGCGACGCCTGGAATTTCTGGGGCTGACAACACCACAGTCCGGCTTGACTTTGAAAATGAAGTACAGCCGGATGCTATTTTGCGGCTTGAAGAAGAAAAGGGTGGGCTTTCCCAAATTGCCGGCGACGACTATCTTGAGGGACCGCCAGAGCTGATGGTGGAGATCGCCGCCAGCAGTGCCGCTTATGATTTGCACGACAAAAAACGGGTGTGCGCCCGCAGCGGCGTCACGGAATACCTGGTAGTGCAAATGTATGAACAGCGCATCGACTGGTTTGCCCTGCGCGAAGGGGTGTATGAACCGCTGCCGGCCGACGACCAGGGCCTTATCCGCAGCGAACAGTTTCCCGGTCTCTGGCTGGATACGGCCGCTTTTTGGAACAACGACATGGCCGGGATGCTGGCTACCTTACAGTAAGGAGTGGCGTCTAAGGCCCATGCTGCTTTTGTCAAGCAGCTACAAGAAATGGAGTAACTATCATTATGCAACAAATTATCGAATGTGTCCCCAACTTTAGCAACGGCCGTAATCCCGAAATCTACAACGCCATTGCCGACCAGATTCGCGGCGTGCGCGGTGCGCACTTGCTCGATCTGAGCGCCGATCCCGACCACAACCGCACGGTCATCACTTTTGTTGGGTCGCCTGAGGCGGTCGAAGAAGCCGCTTTCCGAGCCATTGCCGAAGCGGCCCACCATATTAACCTGGACGAGCATGAAGGGGAACATCCCCGCATGGGGGCCACTGATGTCTGCCCCTTCATTCCTGTCAAAGGTGTCACTACCGAGGAGTGTGTTGAATTGGCCCAACGGTTGGGCCAGCGCGTGGGTGAAGAATTGGGCATAGCCGTCTACCTCTACGGTGCGGCCGCCAGCCGGCCCGAGCGAGAAAAGCTGTCTACCATTCGCAAAGGGCAGTATGAGGCGTGGAAAGAAGAAGTGGCCACCAACCCAGAGCGCCGGCCCGATTTTGGCCCGGCCGAACCTAAACCGTGGGGGGCAACGGTGATTGGCGTACGGCCGTTTCTGGTAGCCTACAATATCTACCTCAACAGCGACAACGTTCAGATTGCCAATCAGATTGCCCGTGCCGTGCGTTTCACCGGCGGCGGTTTGCGTTTTGTGCAGGCCATGGGCTTCCTGGTGGAAGGCCAGGCCCAGGTCAGCATGAACCTGACCAACTTTGAGAAAACGCCCATTTACCGCGTGCAGGAGATGGTGGCCCGTGAAGCGGCCCGCTACGGACTGTCGATCACTAAAGCAGAACTGGTGGGCATGATTCCGCAAAAGGCGCTGCTGGAATCGGCCCAATGGTATTTGCAACTGGATGATATGCAGGACGATCAGGTGTTGGAAATCAAGATGATGGCAGCGGACGAAGATGCCGATTTCACCCCCTACGAATTTATTGAAGCCGCTGCGGCGGCCCAACCCACACCCGGCGGTGGTTCTGTCGCGGCCGTGGCCGGCGCCCTGGGCGCAGCCCTGACACAGATGGTGGCCGGGCTGACCGTGGGCCGCAAAAAGTATGCCGATGTGGACGCACAGGCCCAGGAGATTCTGGCCACGGCCGAAAAGCTGCGTCGGGAGCTGAGCGAGGCCGTGCTGGAAGACGCCGAAGCGTTTAACCAGTTAATGGCCGTCTGGCGCAACAAGGAACTGAACGAGTCGGAAAAGGCGGCGGCGGTGGAAAGAGCCACCACCCACGCCGGCGAAGTACCGCTGCAAGTGGCCCGCCTGAGCGCAGACGCAGCCGAACTGGCGCAGCAGATCGTGGCCATCGGCAATACCAACGCCGCCACCGACGCCGCCGCCGGTGGCTTGATGGCCTGTACGGCCGTTCAGATTGCGGCTATGAACGTGAAGGTTAACGCCGTTGGCCTGCAAGACAAGGCGCTGGTTGAAAACTGGTATAGGGAATTAGAAGAACTGGAGGCCAGGGCTGGGGCTGTGGCTGATTCTATTGTGGTTACCGCGGCTGAACGGGCCGGATTTTAGCATTCGAAAGAGTGACTACATCCTAACGGCAAAACACCGGCTCAGGCTGGTCTAACGCACAATCAATAAATTCTGGTGTGTGCGTTTCTAATAAATACGATAGCATCGCATTAATACCGGCCAGGTTCCGCTCCCAATCAGTCGATTCGCGTGTTGATAATTCCACCGTAAAGGCGGGAACACCCACTTTGGCTAAATAGTCGCCGGCATCGCCGCTGATCTCATAAGCCGGGAAATGGTCAAAAATGGGGTAACCGGCCGCCTGGCCATAGACCTCGGCCAACTCACGCGAGGGGGGAAAGGTATCGGGACACCCGGCTGTGAAGACGGCATCAAACACACTGTGATAAAAGATTACCACTAACGGATTCTGGACCTCAATAAAGTCGCGTAAATGCCGGTTCTCCGGTTCAGAAAAAGGGTAATCACCGGCACTGACCGGTTGGTCGCGCCAAACGGCCGTTGGCTGCCAGTCACAATCCCAATTCCGGTTTAGATCGACGGTATTGGCGTTAAAACGGCCGGGAAAGATGTCGCCGCTGATGTCGCCGGCCTTAAAACGATTGTTGTGGCCCACAATGCGGTAAATGCCGTCGGGATTGGCGGCCGGGATAATATGCAGGGTAATGGCCGGGGGCAGGATGCCGGGCTGAGCGTGCAGGTAATCCATCAGTTCGTACATCAGCAGCGTAGAATTCCATTCGTAGCCGCCGTGCATACCGCCGACAAAGATAACGGTCAACGGCCCCTGCCCAAACCGGTAGTTTTCAATGGGCCGCTGTTGTACGGAACGGCCGATACTGGTTTTATAACCGAAGGGAATGGGCGTTTGGGTAGGAATGGGTGTGTTGGTGGACGTGAGCGTGGGAACGGCCGTAGCCGTCGCTGAGGGCATTGATATTGGCGTCGGATTACCGGGAGATTGTTCGGCAACGGCCGTTGACCCGGCTGTCGGAGATGGCCCAGGCGAAGAACGGACAATAACAGATTGCTGAACAACTACTTCGCTTTCGTTCTCTTGGGCCTGACAGGCAGACAGCAACCAAATAACCGCGAGCCAATAAAAAATCAAACGTATCTGCTTGCCGTAAAGATACGAACGATGTGAAGATTCCCTGGTTTTTCTTTGCGTTCTTCGCGCCTTTGCGGTGATTGTTCTGAATTTGTTCATTGTTCGGCACTCAGTTGCAACACGGCCAGAATACCTTGTAGATGAGCCTCCCAATCATCAACCCGTTCATAATGGGTCAGCAAAACAGACGCAGCCGGAATACCTGCTCTATCTAGCCAGTTGGTCGCGTCCCCGTTTACAATTTGCCCGGTACGCCGTTCGAAGTCACCGATGTTGTAGGCTGCACCCTGGCCATAGGCAGTGGCCAGCGGTGCCGAGACCTGGGTACGCAAGCTACAGGCCCCGGCTGAAACCAGGCCCTTGTTGTCGCGGTCGCGAAAGAGAGCTTGCCAAAAAATGACGGCCACAGGAGCAGTTGCCTCAATAAAGGCGGCCAGGCTGGCCGTTTCCGGTTCGGAAAAGGGAGCCGTGCCGCCACTGCCGGGCACCGGATCGTTGCGCCAGAGGGCATCGCGCCGCCATTCGCAATCCCAGTTGCGGTTCAGGTCGACGCCGTTGGCGTTCAGGCGGCCGGGCAGATTGCCGGGATCGAGCGGATTATCCGGTGCGGCCGAAATGATGATGTAAAGCGTCACCTCCGACGGAACCAGGTCCATCTGCTGGCTAAAATAGTCGGCACTGGTTTCGGCAATGCGGACGGTACTGGGGGCAAAGCCGGCTTGGAGACCGCCAACAAAAATGACTCTGTTGGGACCGGTGCCGATACGTACTGCTTCAATAGGACGATCCTGAACAGAACGGCCGATTTCCAGCCGTTCCGGGCCGGGATCAGGCGTACTGGTGGGGGTGGGTGTCAAACTAGGCGTGGGTGTCAGCGATGGCGTGGGCGTGGGGGAAGGGATAGGTGTGTTGGTAGGTGTGGGCGTGTCGGTAGGAGCGGGCGTGGGTGTATTGGTGGCTCTTTCTTGGACCACCAGGACGTTTTGCGGTGTCGGCGTGGGAGGCATGGTCTCGGCGGAACAGGCACAAACGGCAAATGCCAGAAGGACTGTTATAAGAAGTGGAATTTTTGGGTTCATGCTGTTTCTCCGGGATCACAATATTGAATTGACAGCAGGCGAGCATACTCTGTGTTTTACTAATTACCTTCCTGTATAGTAACCCGCACTGTTATACTGCCTGCATTATCACTATAATTATCATCATTGGCTGCCAGAGTGAGCAAGCCAGATTGCTCACTCTGGAAGGTTAATCGCTCTCCAATCAAAAATACTGGTCCCTCTGGCCCAATAGCACCAATCAGACTCATGATAGATGCCGTAGGTAAAGGAAAACTGTACTTAGCAGGGACTTGAGGATCTCCTTCCGGGCCAACCATGGGCCATGTCGGTGATGGACCGGCACGCCAGCTGCCACTGACGTATTCAATGGTAATTTGCTGGTGCGGCTGAATGAGAAGCTCGGTATTGTAACGTGACTCAGTGGCCTGGATGAGAAACTCATGTACCGCAAGTGTAGCGGTTGAGGACGGGGTAGGCGACGGAGTTGGGATGAACGTCGCTGTTACTGTTGGTGTGGCTGAGGGAATGGCGGTAGCTGTGGCAGTGGCGGTTGGCGTAGGACTACCTCTTTCTTGGGCAATAATAAGTTGTATCGTTGGGGTAGGCGGCACTGACCCGGCCGCGCAGGCCATCGTTGTTAACATAAAGATGATGGTAAGAAAGAGAACCGTTTTAGGCATATGATTGCTCTTGTAACGACTATCTACCTCCATTCGCCACTGTAAAAAAACACGTAGGTCCGCCCCTCAGCCCGCATGGCCAGACCGTTGGTAAAGCCTTGCAGCATGGCGGTAATTAAATACTCTTGATTGGTGGCATCCCCCAGGCCCTCTCGCACCTGGCTGTTATCACACCACACTTTGCCAAAACCACGAACCGGTGTAGGCGGTGAACTGTTAACGCCACAGGTAAAGGCGGGCTGCCCGTCGCGCCAGGTGTCGCTGTGGCTGCTCCACCGCCCGCTGTTGTAGACCACGTAAATGCTGCGATTGTCGCCCCGCCAGAACATGCGCCCGTGTTGGAAGTTTTCGGTAACGGCCGTTATATTAAACGTGCCGGTCGTAGGGCAGCCCAGTTGGGCGACTGTATTTTGATCCAGGTTAAAGAGACCGCCAACAGCTGTAGCACAAGGCGTGGCCGTAGGTGTGGCTTCTGTGGCCGGAAGCGCCAATACCTTCTCGTCCCAGGGTTGGCGGAAAATGTTCATGTTGCCCTCTCTGTTCGATTGGAACAACAGCCACATGCCATCAGGGGAAAAAGAGGGAATCCAGCTATCGGACGGGTGGTTGGTCACATTTTGCACATCGGAGCCGTCCAGGCGCATCCGATAAATTTCATAACGGCCGCTGCGTTCGCTTTCAAAAACAAGCCATTGCCCATCGGGTGAAAAAACAGGCATAGCATCCCGATCTCGACCAGAAGTCAATCGCTGCGGGTTTTGCCCGTCAAGGCCCATCCGATAAATCTCATAAACCCCATCCCGGTTGGAATAAAAAGCGATCTGCTGGCCATCGGGCGAGACGGAAGCAAAACCGTCAAAAGCATTGTTGTGAGTCAGACGTGTGGCCGTCAGTGTCTCCAGGTCAAACTGATAAAGCTCTTCATTGCCCTCTCTGGTTGAGGTAAAGATAAAGCCGGAATAATCAGGCAGCCACCAGGGCGCATAATTGTCGCCGGGAGTGTTGGTCAACTGTTGTAGAACTTCGCCGGTGGCAAAATCAAACAGGTAGAGGTCCAGATTTCCCCCATTCATATTGGAGGCGGCCAGGATTTGCTGGCCGTCGGCGGCAAATTGGGGCTGGTGGAAATCAGCCGGTGCGTTTGTGATCTCCCGTATAATGCCCTGACCATTGGGGTCGGCCTCCACAAGCTGCCAATATTGGCCAATTCTCACAGAGATGACCATACGCTGCTGGTCGGGAGAAAGGGCGGGTGTGTAGTGCAAATCATCGCCAACGGTAAGCTGTACGACCCCACTGCCGGACAGAGGGGCCGGGCTGTGGTCAACAATCGGGGTGGGTAAGAGGCTTGGTTCAAGGGTGGCTGTTGGTTCGGGTGTGAACGTGGGCGAGGGGATGGGTGTATCGGTTGGTGTGGCTGTTGCGGTAGGGATCGGTGTTTCCGTAGCCGGGGGACGAGTGCGTACCTCTACCTCAATGCTTTGTGCCAACAACG
>JAWOIM010000607.1:0-5740 GCA_046484685.1 Chloroflexota bacterium
GTGTGAGTGCGCCAAGTAGGCGGCGCAGTTAAGAAACTGCGGCTGCAGGGACAACTGAAAAACCGTGGCTATCATCGCTGCCAGGTAACGGGACTTTTGATAACTGTTTATAGTACTGTTATAGAGAAAAAATCGGCTTCTGGTTAAGTTTTGACAATTTTTGTAAAATAAAAAGGTAGTAGTTGTCTCAAAACCCATGCAGGGCAAAAGGGAGTGCAGTATGGCTGATCACCCGGCAGATTTCAAAAAGACTGTAAAACAAGCAGTTGAGGATTGGGGGAACACCGTTTCTCCTCCGGCCAAATTGTGGTCACAGATGCTGCTGCTGCGACAGCAGCAAGCGGAAGCAACCGTTCCCCTTGATCATCCCTTAACACCCCGACTTTTGCTCAACTGTGTTTTGGAAAACGGCCTGCAGGTATTGGGCCAGCAAAACAAAGATTACGAAGCCGTCTTACGAACCCGGTTTATAGACAAATGCAGCATTGTGGCTGCATCTGAGGCTTTGGCTATCGCTACGGCGACCGTTAGCCGCTATCAGGAACAAGGGTTGGAACTGCTGGCCGATATAGTATGGCAGCAAGAACTCAGGCTGCGGGCCAACTGGCAGCATGTCATCGAAGGGCGTCTGGAAAAACCAACGTATAGCGACAACAAGCTGTTTGGGGTTGATGAGCTGGCAGCTAAACTGAAGGCCTATTTAACCCAAAACGAGGCCCCCTGGCTTATCTCTCTGGTCGGACTAGGGGGCATTGGCAAAACCAGCCTGGCCGATTTTATGGTGCGCCAGCTTATCCCCACCTTCCATTTTTATGATATGGTCTGGCTGCGGCTGGCCCATCCCACAATACACGGCCGTTCCCGATCTCCCCAACAAGCGCTGCAAACCCTGTCGCTGCAACTGACAGAGCGTGTTCTGCCCAATCAGGCTGCCGCCTTGACCCAGGCCGAACAGGCGATTCGTCTGCGACAGCGACTCAAAGAGGAACGCTATCTCATTGTTGTTGACAACCTGGAAGAAGATGCCGATTTAAGCCTGCTGCTGCCTTATCTCCATGACCTGGCCCAGCCCAGCAAGTTTTTGTTAACCACCCGCGCCCAACCCCAGGGGGAAACGGCCGTTTTTACCCAGGAACTTGGCGAAATCTCTCGTCAGGCAGCCGCCCAACTGATCCGCCACCATGCCCAAACAATCGGCTTGCTCCCTTATGCCGAAATAGGTGAAACAGAAATTAACGCCATTTACGAGCGTACCGGGGGCAACCCCCTGGCCATCAAACTGGTGGTGGGCATGTTAAAAGCAGTTCCCCCGCCGGTGGCCATTGCCAATCTACAGGCCAACCGCACCCACAACGTCAAAAAAATGTATCGTCGCATTTACCGGCAGACCTGGGGCTATCTGAGTGAGCCGGCGCGGCAGGTACTACGAGCTATGCCCCTCGTCGGTGAAGCGGTGGCCCCCATTGATTATATTCAGCACCTTTGTGGGCTGGACGACGACCGGTTTTGGCCCGCCATTCAAGAACTGCGGCAGCGCTCACTCATTGAAGTGCGCGGTTCGCTGAATGAACCTCTTTACGGTATCCACCGGCTTACCGACACCTTTTTACGCAGCGACATTATTGACGGCTTTGACCGTTTTGATAATGAGCCAGACGAGGATGAGAACGAAGACAACGACGATGACAATGTCAACAACGGTTCACTATGATCCAGGCCCATGACTATTGCCATGATCCAACAAGTCGGTACCGACACAGCTATCACCATTATCCAGCGCGGCCTGGCCTATTGGGAACCCCGCCTGGCTGACCGGCGCGATCAACCCCTTGCCGCCCTGAACCAACAGCGTTCGCTCTTCTTTACAGCCATCTCCCACGGGCTGCGTCATAAAGTCAGCCAACACCAGGCCGCCCGGCTTGTTTTGGCCACTTTTGATCTGGTAGAGCGGTATCATTATTGGGAAGAATGGCTGCCCCTGGTAGAAACGGCCGTTGCCAGTTGTAACCAGGCCCATCTCGACCTCAAAATATCTCTTTTGAACCGGCTCGGTTATTATCACAAGCTGTTTTACCGGCTGGATACGGCCGCCGGCTGCCATAATGAGGCGCTGCAACTGGTGGAGCGGCTGGCTGTCGACCGCCCTGATTTGCGGGGCGAAACCCATTTTTACCTGGGAGAACTATCTATTACACGAGGGGAATGGCCGCAGGCCGAAGCCCACAGCCGGCAAGCACTTTCCCTTTTTCAGCAGCAGCCGCAAGCCGCCACCTGGCAGGCTGCCGCGCTGACCAGCCTGGGTACGATTTACCAACAGCAAAAAAAGTCCCTGGCCAAAGCCGAAGTTTACCTGTTAGAAGCAGCCAATATCTGGCAAGAGGCAAAACGGCCGGTACGCGCCGCCCGTGTTTATGGCACCCTGGCCAGTGTTAACATTACCCGGCAGACTTACGAAAGTGCCCATACCTACCTGCAGCAGGCCTTTGCCCTTATCCGGAAGGCAGATTTGCCGGTAGATGAAATCAATTTCTGGGTGACGTTGGGATTGTTACATTATGAGCAGGCGGAGTGGGAAGAAGCCGAACGTGCTTTTTTGCAAATCGTGCAGCCCCGTTTGGCTCAATGGGCTACCGCTTACCAGATGGCACTGACCTACAACAATTTGGGCAATGTGCTGCGCCAAACGGGACAGTATGCCGAGGCCCAACGCTATCTGTATCAGGCCATTGCCGCCTGGGATGCGGGAGGTCCGGCGCTGCGCCAGTCGGCCGATAAAGGCAACAGCGTGGGCAGCCTGGGCGAAGTGCATTTTGACCAGCAAGAGTGGGAAAAGGCAGCAGCCGCTTTTGAAACTGCCCTAGACATCCTGCAGCAGCAGCCCCCCGGCAACGCCTGGGTTGAATCATTGATAGCCACCTTTCGTGCCAAACTGGCCCAGGCCGCGGCTAAATTAACCCACACCGAACACCCAACTGAACACTGAATACCGGACCTACACAGACAGACGCGCCACCAACTGCTCCGTAAAAGCTGCTATCCCCTGACCATTGCCGCTGCTGGCCGGTTTGGTAATAAATTGGCCGCCAGGAATCTTGCCCATCGCCGACAATCGGTGCAGCCACAGCTCAGAGGCCGGCAGAGCGGCCACGCTTCCTTGTTCAACCACAACCTGCTCTAACAGGCGATGAACACGCGGGTCGCGCAGCAGCACCGTGGCACATCCTTCCCCGTCCGGCAAAACAATCAGGTGGGGAGGGTGAGTCAAATCGGCCGTTTCTAGCGAGGCGTCCGGCTTAAGCCACAGGCCATGAGAGCTGGGCACCAGCCCACTTTGCAGGCTAATTAACTGCACATCAAAATGGGCTTTACGTAGGTGGTCTACTATGTATATGATCGAAGTTGCGTCGAAGCCGGCAGCAAGTAAGATAAAGGCATGTTTATTATTGGGTATCATACTGGCATCACCATCAATAAATAGAGGAGGTAGGCCACCTCCTCCCCCGGAGTAAATGACCTACCCCCTCTAGATGCCTACCTATGCCATTATACTCATAAGTAGGCTTACAGAAGCTCCCCCTGGCACGAGAGAGACTAATGGGTAACCATTAGCTGAAGCGACTTGCCTTTAGAGTAACATAGTTGACGGCCGTTGTAATCTATTTTTTTCTGCGATTGTTTGCGCTTTTGTCGCCTTATTGATCAATATCAACCTCATTGTGCCGGCTTCTGTTATAATAGCCCGCAAGCGTAAAGGCAGAGGTAAAAGTAAGAAGTAAGAAGTAAAAAGTAGGAAGTAAGAAGAGTCTGTGCTGACTTGTGCTGAGTGCGGCCGAAGTAGCGCGGATGGAGTAGAGAGAAACAATATGGAAAACAACGCTGACCTGATCACTGCCCTACATAATGCTTTCAAAGCCTGGTACACGCCGAAGCCGACCGAAACAGGCAGTCTGTTGACCGATCTGCAGCTTGTCAAGCTGCAGAGAAAAGAGATTGCCGAGGAGAATGTTAACAGCCGTCGCCTGATCATCAATGAGGTGTTGTTAACCGCTTTGGACCAGTTGAGCCGGCAAAATGAGGAGGCGAGCCGGCTGCTGCGCAGCCGTTTTTTAGATGGGCAAACGCTGCGCGAAGTGGCCCAGACGCTCAATACCGATCACCACGCCGTCAGCCGGCAGCAGCGAATCGCTTTGGCAGAGCTGGCCGAGGTAGTGGGCCAACAAGAGACGGCGCTGCGAAAAAAACTGGCCCTAGAGATGGAGGGCCATTTACCACCCCCTACTTATGACCGTTTGTTTGGTGTAGCCGATTTGCAAGCACAGTTGGTGGAAAAACTAACGGCCGTTTCCCCACCCCCTCTCATCGCCCTGCTGGGCATTGGCGGTATCGGCAAGACCAGCCTGGCCGATGCTGCCGTGCGCCGGGTCATCCCCACCTTCCGCTTTGACGACGTGGCCTGGCTGCGGCTGGAACACCAGACTTTTCACGGCCGTTCCCGCTCCCCCGAACAAAGCTTGCACCAGATTATTAACGGGCTGGCCGCCCGCATCTGGCCCGACAGCTACCGGGACGTGGGCCAAAAGCAGCGGGAAGTACAGGTCCGCGCCCGGCTGAAACAGACACCCCACCTGGTGGTGATCGACAACCTGGAAGCGGAAGAGGATACCGCCTATCTGTTGGCCCACCTGCACGATCTGGCCGGCCCCAGTAAATTTCTGTTGACCACGCGCAGCCAGCCCACGGGCGAAACGGCCGTTTTCACCCTTTCCCTCCACGACTTGAGCCGCTCTGATGCCGAAGCGCTCATGCGCCACCATGCCCACAACCTGGGCATCTCCCTGGCCGAGGCCACCTCCACCGATTTTGACGCCATTTACCGGCAGGCCGGCGGCAACCCCCTGGCCCTCAAGCTGGTCATCAGCCAGCTACGCGACCTGACCCTGGGCCAGATTCTGGACAACCTGGTCAGCCAGCAGGGCGAAGACGTGGAGGCGCTGTATACCCGCATCTACCGGCGCACCTGGGATCTGCTGACCCCGGCCGCCCGCGATTTGCTGAGCGCGATGCAGACAGTTGCTGAGGCCGGGGCCGACCCTGACTATCTGCAAAGCCTCAGCGACCTGAACGACACCGACTTCTGGCCGGCGGTGCAGCTCCTGCGCCAGCGCTCCCTCCTGGAAGCCCGAGGCACAATCCACCAGAAAAAATACGGTATCCACCGCCTGACACGCACCTTTTTGCAGAAGCACGTGAATCCATGAACCCCTACCTCCAAGCTATCCACAACGGTTTAGGCTATTGGCGGCAGCAGGCCGGCGACCTGGGCGACGCGGCCGTGGCTGCGCTGGACAGGGACCGCTTTAATCTGCACCAGCTCCTGGAAGAGGGACTGCGCCTGGAGGCGACCCAACTGCCCACGGCCGAATTGATGGTCCGGCTAGGTCACTTTATCGAAACGCGCGGCTATTGGGAAGAATGGCTGCCCTTGTTAGAGCGGGCCATCGCCGTCTGCGCCGCCGCCCCGACCCTGCAAGCCAGGCTGCTTAACTCGCAAGGCTATTTCTTGGCTGAAAAACGAGGTCGCTATGAGGAAGGCGTGGCCGTTTTGCAGGCAGCCCGGCAGACAGCCCAGACAGCAGATGACCAGCGGCTGCTGGCCGAATCGCTTTTCTATTTAGGCGAAATTCAGCGCCTGATGCACCGGTACGACGCCGCCAGCCGTTATGCCCATGAGGCCCTGGCC
>JAWOIM010000618.1:0-4861 GCA_046484685.1 Chloroflexota bacterium
CAGCGTTGGTGAGGTTCTCGGTTAATAGTTCCAGAATTTCAAGCTGGCGGTTGGTCAGGCCAAAGGGGTTTTTTTTGGTTGTGGGACGCGGCCCGCGCGGAATGCGCTGGATACCGGCCTGACGCAGCTTTTGGCGCGTGTATTCGATCATCGGCCGTGCCCCTAACTGCTCAAAGATAAGCAGGGCCGCTTTCTGGGCCGCGACGTCACTCTCGGCCAGGGCGCGGGCCTGTTCGTAAGGGCAGCCCAGCGCTTTCCAGGCGGCAGCCGCGCCGCGCCAGTCGCCTTCGATTTCCAGGACGAACGGCCGTACCATCCAGTCAAACGTGTCCACTGTCTCGCCGCTCCGCCAGCGCCAATAGGTCAACTCGGCGGCAAAGCCGGGCTGTTTGTTGGTGATCGTGAGGGGATAGATAGCGGCCGCTTCTTGCCGTACATGCTCGGTATTCCCGGCCAACCAGGCTGCTTCGGCACGGGCGATATAAACAACACCCAGGCGTTGATCATTTTTTACCTGGTGGCTCAATTCAAGCGCCTCGTCGAGCGCCTTCCAGACGCCCGTATGGCCGCGGCGGGCATAGAGCCGCCCCCGGGCTACCAGCGCCGGTATACGGATGGCCGCTAATCTATGCTGCTGGTCTAATAACTCATTGATGATGGCTTCTGCCCCCTCCCAGCGGGTATGGTAGATCAGGAGAATTGCCTGCCAGGCCCGAATCACCAATCTGGACAGATCGAGATCGTGTTCGGCCGTGATACGCAGTCCGGCAGTGATCAGATCCTCAGCCCGTTGCAACCGGTAAACGTCAACGTAGGTCATAATCAGATCGGCGTATACCGAACCGGCAGCCCAATAAGCCTTCTCTTGCAGAATGAGGTCGAGACTTTTTTCGAGGTAGCGGCAGCCCTGGTTATGGCTATGGGGCAGCGAGCAGATACCCAACGCATGATACGCCTCAATGTGCAGGTCAGTATTTTCCAGGTGAGCCGCCACCTCAAGACACTGGTTGGCTCTGGCAACCGCCTGTGTAATTTCCCCTTCTATCAAGTGCAGGTAGGCTCGTGTTTTGTGGGCCACAGCCAAAGGAACGTTCGGCGGCAGCGGGGCCAACGTTGACAGCGCCTCTTCAACTGTGTCTACTGCTTCGGCCATTTTGCCTTCCATCAGTAATAAAATAGCCATACGAGCCAGGCTGTTGCCTACCAACAGGTGATCACCGCCTACCTGGCCCAGGGCAACCGCCTGCCGATAAGCGTGGATTGCCTCTGTGCGATCAGGATTTTCTTTAGCTGCGGCAGCAAAGGCAGCGTAGAACGTGGCCCGTTGCAGCGCAGGTTGCTCCTGGCTGTGCTGGATAGCCAACAGCCACAGCGTGGCGGCCGTGCGTAACATGCCCGCCTTTTGGGCCGCCTCGGCCGCCGCCGGCGCGTAGGTCAGAATGGCCTCGTCATTACCGGCGCCTTCAGCGTGGTGGGCCAGCCGGGCCACGTCTTGGCGGCCGATGGGCGAGGCTTTGAGGGCGTCCAGGACGGCCTGATGCAAAAAGAGCCGCTGGTGGGGCGGGATCGAGTCCAGGATCGCCTGCCGGGCCAATTCATGGCGAAAGGCCAGCGTATCACCCTGGACCAGCAACATGCCCAGGTCCAAACTTTCATTTACTGCTTCCGCCTCGGCCCGAATCACTTCGGCCAGCAGCCAGGGATTAAGGCGGGGACCGATAACGGCCGCCGCGTTAAGCGCTGCCCGACCCGAAAGCGACAGACGTGCAGCCCGCGCCAGGACCGCATCCCGTACCGTGGCCGGGATGCCGCTCTCGGCCGCAGCCAGCACTTCCGTCACAAAAAAGGGGTTGCCATCTGTTAAGCGGTACAGCTCTGCGGCATCAAGAGTAGAATTCCGGGCCAACCGGCGTACCCCTTCCGGCGACAGCGGGGTGAGGGGTAGGCGGCGCACGGCCGTGGACGTTGCCAGGTCGCCCAGCAGTCGCCGCAGCGGATGCTGGGGGCTGAGTTCATCATCCCGATAAGTGACTATCAGGAGGGTCTGGGTAAAGTGAATGCGCCGTCCCAGGTATTTGAGTAAATCAAGCGTGGCTTCGTCGGCCCAGTGGATGTCTTCAATGACGGCAATGGTGGGCTGAGATTGAAATTCGCTCAGGCAGGCCGCAAAAAGCAGCGACCGGTCAGTTTTCTCCTGGAGCAAGCGGGATAAAGTGCCTGACAACTGGCCGGCCATATCGTGCAGGGGGCCGAGCGGCCGGGGGGTAAACAGGTCGTCGCAGGCACCCCATAGCAAGCGCGCCGGCTCCTCCTTTCGTTGCCTAAGCTGTTCCGCAAAATGCGCCACAAAATGTGCCACGAGCGACGTCTTGCCTATACCGGCTTCGCCATGGATAAGTGCCAGGCAACCCTGGCTGGTGGCGCTATGCCAGGCCGCCTTTAATTCCTGCAAAGGAACGTGCCGCTCAACGAGTTCCATAATAAAATAGTTTACTCTATCCCAACCGGGTGGCCAATAGCCCAGGGTGAATGGAGTATGGCAGCGTTTTGTGGGAGACCTGACAGGTTTGCCAAACCTGTCAGGTCTGTGCCCCGTTTGCAGCGCTTTATGACGAGGACGAGCGATGATTGTCTGCATTGGACACCTGATATTGAGACCTTGTTGCAGCCTGGCATGGGATTTGACGGCAAGTACACCCGCTATCAGCTTATCCAGATGGCGCTCCTGGACAATGTAAGGCATTTGGGCGAGGTATTCGCTCTCAAAACAATGTGGGAAAGAAAATAAATGATGAAGCCTATCAGCGTTGATAAAGCATGGCTGTATGATAAATACCGGCTGCCTTATGCTCGTGAAGCAGTTGATGAGCTATTGCAGCGAATCGGCAATGCACCAGTTGTGGCCGATATTGGTGCCGGCACCGGTCAAGTGGGCAGACTATTTGCCGAGCGGAGCGCCAAGGTCTATCTCATTGAGCCAGAGCCGGCCATGCGGCAGGTGGCAACGGCCGTTTTGTCCAACCTCCCTACCATTGATGTTCGGGCCGGATTGGCCGAGCAGATTCCCCTGGCCGATAAAACGGTTGACCTCATCGTCATTGGCAATGCCTTTCACCGCTTCAGGCCGAAAGCGTGCGCCGAGCTGCGGCGCATTCTCAAGCCGCAGGGATGGATTGCTCTGTTCAACTATACCTTCGTGAACAAAGCCTTCACCGATAGGCTGTTTTCCGGGCTGGCCGCCCTGAACGATGTGGCCGGCAAGATAGAGAAAAGATGGCACAAAACGCCGCTGTCAGAGTTGTTTGGTCACGACCAGCTTCAAACCCTGCGTTATCGTCAGGCGCACAGCGAAGATTGGCCCGCTTTTTGGGGCGCGGCCTGCGCCGGGATTGAAGCGCCGGAACCGGATGAGCCGGCCTTTGCCCCATTCGAGGCGCTTAATCGGGAAGTTTTTACTACCTTTGCCGTAAATGGTATGATTCAGATTGATTATGAAACGGTGGTCACCTTTGCCCGGCCATTTTGAGAATACGCTTTGCGCAGATTATGACCTTATCCGCGACCCTAACAGAAAATTGGTCGTTGGCGGCCGTATTTGAGCGCCTGACCCTCAACCGGAACGTAAGCGGCGTGTTTGTGATCGGTTCTCTGGCCGAGGGGACAATAAACGCGGCCAGCGACTACGACCTTGTCATTGTGCTAAACGCCGCTCCCCGGTCCTGGTTTGTCGGCGTTACAACCATTGACAATCGCCCCACCGACCTCATTTTTGTTGCGGCGGCGGCCGTGCAGGCGGTAGCAAGGCTAACGGCCCCTGTTTCACAAGATCAGGAATTAGCGCCCGTCATTCGCTGGCTGTCTACGGGCGTTATCCAATTTGATCGGCATGGCGATTTGGGTCGCCTGCAGCAGCGGCTCAGGCAGGGTGACTGGATTCAGGCCATTGATAATAAGGCCGCCTATGACGCCTGGTTTGCCATTAACTATAACCTGGCCGTTGTAGAACGATTAGCGAAATCAGAAGATGAGCTGTACCGGCGCACGGTGCTAATTCGGATGGGGGTCTATGGGCATACCGATCTCTGGTTTGGCTATTTTACCATCCGTAAGCTGCCCTGGGCCGGGGATAAAGCGGCCGTCAATTATCTGTTGGTGAACGACAGGGAATTTTTGGAGACGTTTCAACGGTTTCTGGAAGCGTCAACGAGTGCTGAGAAGCTCAGACTGTATCGCCAGGCGGCAGAACTGGCCACTGCGCCCCACGGCGGCTTATGGTCGCCAGGAGCGACTGTGATGAATGGTGACAGGGCAAAAACGCTCTGGCAAGAGCTAATGGAGAATAATACCTAAAATTGGGCGGAACGCCTCGGCAAAGTAGCGACAAGGTTGACCGCTAAGGAGAAGAGCAATTGTGAATAATTGCAAGTCTTGCCAAATGCTTGCCCTACGCGATTCAGGAGAGGCACCGCTGTGGGACAACATCTACAGGGCAGCCCACTGGGATCTGGCTCACAATTACAATACCTCTTTACCGGGCTGGCTGGCCCTGGTGGCTCGCCGGCATGTGGCCACCATCGCCGAATTGACCCCAGATGAAGCGGTTGAACTAGGCAGGCTGCTGCCGTTGGTATCGCAGGCGCTGCAAAAAGTGGTTGGCTGCCAGAAAACCTACCTGGTTCAATTTGCCGACCATCCCGATCATCCGCACGTTCATTTTCACGTCATTCCCATAATGGCCGACCTGCCAGCGGGAAAACGCGGTCCAGGCGTCTTTGGCTATCTTGGCGTCCCTAAGGATGATAGAGTAAGCGAAGCGGCGATGAATGAAATAGCGGCAAAAGTAGGCAAAGCCCTTGCGGTT
>JAWOIM010000173.1:0-4560 GCA_046484685.1 Chloroflexota bacterium
CTAGATGCCAACGAGAGAGATAAAAGTACCACAAATGGGTGAATCGGTCGTGGATGCGACGGTGGGCCAATGGCTAAAACAGGTGGGCGACCAGGTCGCCGTGGGTGACGTGCTTGTCGAACTGGAGACAGACAAAGTGGACGTGGAGGTCGGCGCCGAAGCAGCCGGCGTCCTGACAGAGATTAAGCATGAGTCAGGCGTGGATGTAGCCGTGGGCGATGTTCTGGCCCTGATTGATACAGAAGCAGAGGCCGAGACGGCCGATTCTTCTCCTGACAAACCAAAAACAGAAACGGCCGCTCCTGAAACCGATAAACAAGAAGCTCCTGCGGCCGACGACAAAGAGAAAGTCACCCCCGTGGCCCGCCGTCTGGCCGAAGATGAGGGAGTAGATTTGAGCCAGGTTGAGGGGACAGGCAGCAGCGGCCGTATCACCAAGCAAGACGTGGAGAGCTATCTGAGCCGGCCAGCAGAGAGCGAGCCGGCCAAATCGGAAGAAACGCCCGCGCCGCCCCCGAAAGAAGCGCCGGCAAAAGAAACGACGAAAGCGGCTCCAACAGCGGCCGCAGACGGCCGTGAAGAACGCAGCCGCATGTCCCGTCGCCGCCGCACCATTGCCCAACGGCTGGTCGAAGTGCAGCAAACGGCGGCCATGCTCACCACCTTCAACGAGGTGGACATGAGCGCAGTCATGGATATGCGCAAGCGGCGACAGGAAGGATTCGTCGAGCGGCACGGCATCAAGCTGGGCTTCACCTCCTTCTTTGTCAAGGCGGTTATCGGCGGCCTCAAAGCCTTCCCCCGTCTCAACGCCGAAATCGACGGCGACGAGATGGTCATCAAACAGTACTACGACATCGGCATCGCCGTCGGTGCCGAGGAAGGGCTGGTCGTACCGGTGGTGCGTGATGCCGACCGCAAATCCTTCGCCGAGATTGAGCAGGCTGTGGCTGACCTGGCCGGCAAAGCCCGCGACGGCAGCCTCAGCCTGGATGACCTGCGCGGCGGCACCTTTACCATTACCAACGGTGGCGTTTATGGCTCGATGCTCAGCACACCTATTCTCAACCCGCCCCAGGTGGGCATTCTGGGCCTGCACAATATTGTGGAGCGGCCGGTAGTGGTTGATGGCGCGGTAGACATACGGCCGATTATGTATCTGGCCCTCACCTACGACCACCGCATTGTAGACGGCCGTGAAGCGGTACAATTCCTGGTGCGTGTCAAAGATCTGATTGAAGATCCGGAAAGTTTACTGCTGGCCGGCT
Source organism: Chloroflexota bacterium (assembly GCA_046484685.1). Taxonomy (GTDB): domain Bacteria; phylum Chloroflexota; class Anaerolineae; order Promineifilales; family Promineifilaceae; genus SLGK01. The sequence goes on from JAWOIM010000173.1 coordinate 1,269, forward strand.
AACCGGCCGATTGGTCCACTCTAAGAAAATATGATCGCTAACGAGGAGTCAACCCATGCTCGTCAAAACCGCTTTAATGACAGCCGCAGAACTGGAACAAATGTCGGGTGAGGAAGCACGGAGCGAACTGGTTAAGGGAGAACTGGTAAAGATGACGCCGGCCGGACATGAACATGGCGAACTTGCGGGAAATATTTTCTACCATCTGCTGACCATCAACGATTCACTGACAGACAATGCTGTTTTGCCGGGTTTCTCCCTGCCTGTAAAAGAACTTTTTCAGTAAGCCAAAGGGCGAATCGGTTCTGCTTCACCCTTTTGGTTCATAGTTGATTACTATGCCAACACCTGATTTTCTCCCGTCGCTCCGGAGTCTACTCGACGCCTTGCCCCAACGGCCGTTTGCCCTACGACTGCCGGATGGTACAGAAATTCCGCCTGATTCAACCTATACCCAGCCCTTATTTACTTTGCGCTTTAACAACGTAAGGGCATTGCGCCATCTACTCCTACCTATTAGCGAACTGGCTTTGGGCGAGGCCTATCTATATGACGACTTCGATATTGAAGGGGACCTCGTGGCCGCTTTTGCTTTTATAGATGATCTGGATTGGCGCAAGTTGATTAACGGCCGTACCTGGCATCATTGGTGGCGATTGTGGCGTCAATTACCCCACCGCTCCCCAACATCCATCCTATCTGGTGAAAAATTTACGGCCTACAACGCTGTTGGCACGTACCATTCAACTGAACGAGACCAACGGTCAGCCCGGTTTCATTATGATGTCTCCAACGAGTTTTACCGGCTGTGGTTAGACCAACAGATGGTTTACTCTTGTGCCTATTTTAACTCCCCACAAGAGGATTTAGACACCGCCCAACAGCGCAAATTAGATCTGGTCTGTCGTAAACTAAACCTGAAACGGGACGACACTTTTCTGGATATTGGCTGCGGCTGGGGGGGCTTGGTCATTCATGCTGCCCAACATTATGGGGTGCAGGCAACCGGCATTACGCTAAGTCTGGCCCAGCAAGCTGAAGCAGAGGCGCGTATTCAGGCCGCCGGACTGGCCAACCGCTGCCGGGTAATAGCCTGTCACTACGAAGAATTTACAACCCAACAGCCCTTTGCCAAAATCGCTTCAATTGGCATGTTTGAACACGTAGGACCCGATCGTTTTGCCGATTATATAGGACAGGTTTACAATATGCTCCAACCTGGTGGGGCATTTATTCTACAAGGGGCGTCTACTCGCTTAGACAATTCCCATATGAGGCAGGGCTGGTTAAATAGTGTGGTTGATTGGTTAGGCTATGGCCGCAACGCATTTTATGATAAATATTTTTTCCCGGACAGTGCCTTATTAGATATTCCCACGATTATTTCTACCGCTGAAAAAATTGGGTTTGAAATGCAGCATGTCGAAAATCTGCGCCATCATTATGCTTTAACCTTATATCATTGGCTAAAAAATTTAGAGGCCCAGAAAGAAACGGCCGTACTAGAATTAGGTGAATTGGCCTATCGTTGTTGGCGCCTGTTATCAGCCTACACCTATTACTTTATGGATAAAGGATTGTTAACTGAATACCAAACCCTATTTACCCGCCACACCTGACAAAGTAAGGAAGAAGTAAAAAGTGAAAAGTGAGTAGTGAGCAGCCTGTGCTTACGTTTGCTTTCCACGCGCAACGAGGCCACCTTATGCTAAACCTGCCTGACTACAGAGTCACCCAAAAAGTATATGAAAGCACCCGCTCTGTTATTTATACAGGCTATGAAAAACAAAGTGAAAAGCCTGTTGTTCTTAAATTATTGCAGGGAGACTATCCTGAACCCAGGCGGCTGGCACAGTTTCAACGAGAATATGCGCTGACCAAACAGTTGGCCGGCAAACCGGGTATTATCGAAACCTATAATTTACTGCCCCATCAAAACAGCCTGCTCATGGTCCTGGAAGACTTTGGTGGTATCTCCTTTAGCCAATATCTGCGCCAACAGCAACGGCCGATACCTGTCTCCGAGTTTTTGCCATTGGCCATAAGCATGACCAAAGCCCTGGGAGAAATTCACCAGGAGCAGATTATGCACAAAGACCTGAACCCGGCCAACATCATTTTTAATCCCCAAACCCAACAGGTCAAAATTATTGATTTCGGTATTTCCACACAACTGTCGCGTGAGGTAACCACTTTTCGCAATTCCGCCGGTCTGGAAGGTACGTTGGCCTATATATCCCCAGAGCAAACGGGGCGTATGAACCGGGTCGTGGACTATCGCACGGATTTTTATTCATTGGGAGCGACCTTTTACCAACTGCTCAGCGGCAGCGTACCTTTTGCCGAAGCGGACCCCTTAACCCTCATTCATGCCCATATTGCCCGCCAGGCCACACCCCTACATGAGCTAAACCCGGCTATCCCTGAACCTGTTGCCCAAATTGTAGCCAAACTGATGGCCAAAAATGCCGAAGAACGGTATTTATCTACCTATGGCCTGCTCATGGATTTGCAAAACTGCCGGCAGCTCTGGACAGAGACCCGCAGCATTCCCGCTTTTTCGCTAGGGCAGCATGATCTGGCCGATCGCCTGCAACTACCCCAAAAATTGTACGGCCGTCAGGCAGATATTAGCCAAATTATGGCGGCCTTTGCCCGGGCCAGCCAGGGTCACACCGAAATCATGCTCATTGCCGGAGCCCCCGGTATCGGCAAATCTTCATTGGTACAAGAAATTTACCGGCCTATTACCCAGGAAAAAGGGTATTTTGTGACCGGTAAATTTGAACAATTGCAGCGGGATCGGCCGTATACAGCCTTTATTCAAGCCTGCCGCGATCTGGTTCACCAACTCCTGGCCGAAACAGAAAGCCGGTTAACCACCTGGCGCGAACAATTAGTAGAGGCCCTGAGCGGTAATGGGCAGCTATTAATCGATGTCATCCCTGAAATCGAACTGATCATTGGTCCTCAAGAACCGGTCCCCCAACTGCCCCCCCTTGAAGCCCAAAACCGATTCGGCCGTACATTTCTCAACTTCATTCGCGTTTTTACAACGGCCGAACATCCGCTGGCCATTTTCCTGGACGATCTACAATGGGCAGATACCGCTTCGCTCCACCTTTTACAACAGTTGGTTACCGGTCAAACTGCTCAGCAACATCTATTCATCATCGGTGCTTACCGGGACAATGAGCCGCAATTTCGATAAGCTTTCGCTCATTTTTTGAAAAGCCGGCCAATTTCGACAGTTCAATGGCTACGGCCGCCACACCGCTGGAATGTGCAGCCG
>JAWOIM010000026.1:0-10777 GCA_046484685.1 Chloroflexota bacterium
CTTCAATGAGTTTTCGGTTCTTTTCAGCGTTCCAATTGATTGGTTTCATGATAACTAATTATAGCATGTTCGTGTGCCTTTTGGCATCAAAAAATTAAAAGGTGCATCACGCTGTAGAGTTGGGTATGCAAGGCTTCAAACGTCATCCGGGCATATGCTTCACCGGTCAGCACCAGCAGCGGTTGGTCGTACTCTTGCGGGCTGCGTTCCGTCCCTTCGGTAACGAATGCCACCGCCCGCATATAATCTGCTTCGCCATCTTCATTGGTAAGCACAGACGGCGGGAGAAACGCGCCGTAAGGGTCTCCATAAAAACCGAGTTTTTGACTAAATGTGGCACAATGTCCAGAGTGGTTCACCATGAAAAACTCGGTTTTTCGACCTTTTTTCAGCAGAATCACTCATCCTCAACCTGAGACAACAAATCAGCATCAATTAAATCTTGCGGACGGCCTGACGCCTGCTTGGCCGTGATAAGGTCCTGTCGCGAAATAAAAAAGACTGGAAGATCGGTCATATCGGCCAGGGGTGCACCAAATTCACGCAGCGCTTTATAAACGGCCGCAGCGTTCGCAGGCCCTGTACTGACCCACAAATCTAAATCTTTGGTAAAGCGGGGTTCGGCATACTGAGTGACGGCGTAACCGCCAATAACCAGATATTTAACGTTGTTGTCGTTGAAAATTCTCAACAGATCGCTGAAGTCGGAGTTGATGAACATCGAGGCCCTTAACCCTGGCGTAATGAACGACAAGTTCCCACGCAGCTTGGAAGCGTGCTGCTGGTGGCTGCGCTTGCCAAAATGCTAGATCAAACGAGCGATCCAGCTCGTCTATCTTCCCTTTGCGCTCAAAAAAAACTGTTTGTGTCATGAGCAGATTATACCACAAAAGGATAACAACCCGCTCAGGCCGTGGACATCAAACAGAAGCACGGCCCGCTGAATGGAATTTAGCGGCTAAAACAGTGTTCATCTGTGTCAATCCGTGAGTCCACCAAAAAAACCGAGTTTTTAGCTAAACACCATCACAATCACCAGAGTAGTTGGCCTTGAAAAACTCGGTTTTTAGACCTTTTTTCAGCAGAGTCATTCGTGTCCCATTTATCGGTTTGAGGCGAAGCTTCACTAAACGCTTACGGTTTTGAACACGTTTCTTGTAACAGATGCCGATTTCCATCAGTGGCTCGATGGGTTATACTTATTCCCATGCGCCTACTTGAAATCCTGCTCCTGACCGCCAACGGCCTGCTGCTGCTCCAATGGTTATTCCAGCGACTACGGCCGTTTCCCCGCCCTCGGTGGTTTCTGATTCCACCCCTTGCCACGCTGCTCCTTCTGCTGCTGCACCTGGTTCTGGAAGGCTACCGCTGGCAAATGGTCCCGGCCTATGGGCTGACGGCCGTTTTCACCCTTCTCACTCTCATTCATCTGGCGCGGCAAACGGCCGTTTCCTCCATGCACCCCCTGTGGCCAACGATTTTAGGCAGCCTGGCCGGACTGGCGGCGCTGCTGCTGGCGACGGCCCTGCCCGCGCTCCTGCCCGTGCCCCAGCCGCCACCGCCCACCGGTCCCTATCCCGTAGGAACCTATACCCTCTATCTGGTGGACGACAGCCGCAGCGACATTTACGCCGCCGAACCGGACGCGCCGCGTGAGCTGATGGTCCAGTTCTGGTATCCGGCTGCGCCTACCGGTCGCGAAGAAACGGCCGTTATGCTGCCCGACCTGCCCCTGACCGGTCCCATTATCGCCGAGCGCTTTGGCCTGCCCCCTTTCCTGCTCAACCACATCAACCTGGTTCGGCTGGGCGTGGTGGAAGCGCCACCGGCGGCCAACGGCCGTTTCCCCCTTATCCTCTTTGCCCACGGCCTGACCGGCATACGCGGCCAAAACAGCAGCATGATGGCCCAACTGGCCAGCCACGGCTACGTCGTGGCCGCTATGGACCATACCTTTGCCAACGCCATTACCCGCTTTCCGGACGGCCGTACCATTCTGTACGATCCCTGCCGCCTCTTCTCCGTCCTGCCCAACTGTGCCACCAACTACGTGGACGGCAATCCGCTGGTGGGTCAATGGGCGGAGGACATGGCTTTTTTGCTGGACACCATGAGCCAATGGGACGGAACGACGAGCGGCATTTTAGCCGGCAAGGTGGACACGGCGCAGGTGGGCGTCTTTGGTCACTCCACCGGCGGCGGGGCCACGGTCCAGTTTTGCCTCGACGACGCCCGCTGCACCGCCGGGCTGGGGCTGGATGCCTGGCTGCTGCCGGTCGATGAGCGGGTGCTGAGTGACCCGCCGCCACAGCCGTTTCTATTTATCAGCACCCCCTCCTGGCTGGGCGACGAAAACCAGTCACGCGGCCGCGCCCTGCTGCAAGCGCTGGAGACCGGCTACGAGCTAACTCTGAGCGGCACGGGTCACTTCGACTTTACCGACATCGTGCTGCTCTCACCGTTGACTACCCGGCTGGGCATTTCGGGCGAGATTGACAGCCTGTACAGTTTGCAGATTCAGCATGAGGTGGTGGTAGCTTTTTTTAATCGCTATTTGAAGCTGGCGGATGAGGATTTTCTGGAACGGCCGTCGCCCTACCCGGAGTTGACGATTATTGGGCCAACGGCACGGTGATTCATTGGTAAGAAATGGACTCGCGCAGAGGCGCGGGGGCGCGGAGAAAAAATCATCTCTGCGCCTCGGCGTCTCTACGCGAGATTTCAGTCTCTTGCTCTGATAACCCTAGTCGCCCAAAAGAAAGCCGGTAGAGCCAATAGTCGAACGTGTTGCCGCTAAGGTTGCCAATGCGAATTAGTCGCAGAATGGTCTCCATGGCCTCCGCTTTGTCTGGCCCGTAGGCTTGTATCAGGTCTTGTTGGGCGGTGGAATCAAAACGGCCGTTTTGCTGCGCCCACGCTTGAGCATAGAGGAGAGCGGGCAGTTCCTCAGTCGGGGCCTGGTGGATTTCTCCGGCCAACATCTGGCGGATTTCTGTTTCAGGCAGATCGGCACGGAGGGCTACTTTGGTGTGGTAATGGGCACAGTAGCGGCAGTCGTTAACGGCCGTTACCACCAGCATCAACCGCTCCCGCAAGGCAAAAGAGATTAGCTCCTCACGCATGGCCCGTCGCAGCTTGCGGCGGTTGCGCAGCGGCCAAAGCAGCTCCCGGCCCATCTGCCGCCAACTGTCATAGTAACGTCGCTGGAAAGCTCTCTTCATGAGGCTAATCCTCACACCTCATTCTTCAAATCGTGGAACAAATATTGGGGGCAATTGGCAAACTGGCTAAATGCCAATCGTTTGCAGCATGTCGGCTACGGCCTTATAAACCGGTGACTCTACGCCGAGGTCAATTAACGGCCGTCCGCTAAACTCAAAGGCGGCCAATTCGGCATCGGCCGGGATAATGCCCAGCAGCGGAATGTCCATGACACCAATGCGCTGCTGTAACGGCTCTGCCATCTCGCCGTGTAAGCGGTTAATAACCAGATAGGTATTCTCGATGCATATATCCATCTCGTGGCGAAAAGCGGCAATACGTTCGGCAGCGACAATACCCCGCTGCGTAGGGTCGCTGACAATAATGAGATGCTGCACGTCGCGGGTGGTGCGGCGGCTCAGATGCTCCATGCCCGCTTCATTGTCGATGATTACATAGCCGTAATTTTTGCTGATGGTGTCTACCACCTCGCGCAAATTATGGTTGACGGCGCAGTAACAGCCCGGCCCTTCCGAGCGCCCCATGGCAATCAAGTCTACCCGTTCCCCTTCGGCAATGGCCGAGCGCACTTCGTAATCCAGATAATCCCGCTTGGTCCGGCTGCCGTCAATGCTGCCCATGGCCGCCCCACCGGCCAGCAGCGATTCTTTCACCTTGCTCAACATTCCCTCGCGGATGTCGCCCACCGTCCATTCCAACTCAAGACCCAGCACCATATTCAGATTGCTGCTGGGGTCGGCGTCGATGGCCAGGATAGCGCCCGGCTGCCTGATGGCCAGATATTTGATGATCATGGCGGCCACGGTCGTTTTGCCAACACCGCCTTTGCCGGCCAGAGCAATAGTTGTGGTCATTGTTCTCTCTCCAGTCTCGCGGCCATTTGTTCGGCGGCGTGGCGTAAGGCGGGTACGTGGTCGTAGACGGCAATCCCCAGCCGGTCGGCTTCTTGCACGGCCATAGCGGCCGGGAGGAAGCCGAGGAGGGGCAAGTCAGGTGTATTGGCCCGGAGGAAGGCGGCTTCATCGTCGTTGCTCACTTTGTTGCCTACCAGCCAGAGCCGGGTGAGGCCGATGTCGTGGGCCAGTTTACGGATTTGTACGGCCGTGCCCAGACTCCTTTTGGTAGGCTCTACCACCACAAGCAGCGCATCCACAAAATCTACCGTAGCCCGTCCCAAATGCTCTACACCGGCGTACATGTCCAGGAGCAGTATCTCATCATCGCGGAAAAGCAGGTGGGTGAACAACGTCTTCAGCATGGCGCTTTCCGGGCAAATACAGCCCGAACCGCCAATGTCCACCGCGCCCATTTCTAACAGCCGCACGCCCCGGTGGGTCACGCTAAACCGCTCCGGGAGGTCATCGACGCGGGGATTGAGGGTAAAGAAACCACCCACCGAACCCGGTTTGGCCCCGGTACGCTCCTCAATGAGGGCATCCATTTCCGAGATGGGGCTTAATTTAGCCCGCAGTTGCTCCGGGAAACCAAGCGCCCCGGCCAGACAGGGAGCGGGGTCGGCGTCTACGGCCAGCACGTCTCGCCCCTGGCTGGCATAGGTCTGCGCCAGCAGCGCCGCCAGGGTAGTTTTGCCCACACCGCCTTTGCCGCTAATTGCTATTTTCATATGCTCTATCCATTATCGCAGCCGCAATTTGCCGGCGCGGCCGTGACTGTCAAATATTACCGTTCCACCGCCAGGCAGGTGAGCGTTTCGGTAATGCCGGGAATGGGCTGGATGTTGTCTGCCAGAATCCGACCCAGATGGTTGGCATCATCGGCCTGTACAATGGCCACGGCATCATAAGGGCCAAAAGTCATATTGGCCTCGATGACCTGTTCGATGCGGCGCAGATGTTGCACGGCTTCGCTGACGCCGCCAATGCGAATGTTGATCAGAATGTATGCTTTCATCTTTCTGTTCTCCACAGTAACCATTCTGCCTCTCTGGAGACCTGACAGGTTTTTGGACCTAAATACCCGCTTGTACCTCTGGTAACAAACCTGTCAGGTCTGAACGCTTACTCTCCGTTTTTGTTACTCTTTGCCACGCAGGTATATGGACCAGTAAACGGCCGCTACCAAGACCGTCCCGCCGATAATGTTGCCAATGGTGACGGGGATCAGATTGTTGATGAGAAATGCGCCCCAGGTCAAATTGGGTAAATCCAGCCCGCTGGCGGCCGTAAAGGCCGGATCAAACGCCTGGATAAAGAGGCCAATGGGCACAAAGTACATATTGGCCACGCTGTGTTCAAAGCCGGCAGCCACAAAGGCCGTGATGGGGAAGATAATGGCCGCAATTTTGTCCACAGTGCTGCGGGCGCTAAAGGTAAGCCAGACGGCCAGACAGACCAGGGCGTTACACAGTATGCCCAGGGCAATGGCCTGGAAAAAGTCCAGCCCGGCCTTGCTGTTGGCGATGCTTAGGGCGGTGTGACCGACGGCACCGCCGCCAAATTCGTGTTGCCGGCTCAACAGCACAAGTACGGCCGTTCCGATTGACCCCACAAAGTTGCCGGCATAGACAATCGCCCAATTGTGTAGCATGGCCCGGCTGCTCACTTTGCCGTTGGCCCAGGCCATCACGATCAGATTGTTGCCGGTGAACAGTTCGGCCCCACCGACAATGACCAGGATAAGACCCAGACAGAAAACAATACCGGCCAGCAAGCGCGAGACGCCGTAGGGCAGTACATCGGCCGTGCCTGCGCTGACCGTCGTGGCGAAAATGGCCCCCAGGGCAATAAAGGCCCCGGCCAAAATAGCCAGGGAAAAGACGCTAATGACAGGCGCTGTTGATTTGGTGACGCCAATATATTCTGCCCGCCGGGCCATGTCGGCCGGCAGTAAGGCGTCAATTCTTGGTTCGGTGTTCATAAGAATATGTTGGATTCTCCTGTCAGAAATTTTATGTGTTACGTTGTGGTATACCCACGAACCAGCCGCCGGGTGAGCGTACTGCCGATGATGGCGCAGGCGTCGGTGGGCAGGTGATGGCGGGTGTTGGCATCAAATAGAATTCGGTAAGACGGCGGGAAATCTTCGTCTCCTTGCCAGCAGGCGGCCATGACGGCCACGTGGGGCAGCACGCGGAACTGGTAAGCGCAATCGGCAAAAGAGACAGGTTGGCCGTCCAGGGATAAGGCCGCAGCCGCAAAGGCCTCCGTCTCATTGCCAAACAGTCTGGCCAGTTCACCACCAGTATAACCCTGGAAAGCGGCCGTGTAAAATTGGGCATCGGGCAGTTCAGTAAAGGCAATCCACTCCCCGGCCAGGGGCGCTCCGTTAGTCGTGTGCAGGTAATAGGAAAGCAGTGCCTGGGAAAAGGTATCCAGTGGCTGCCCGGCAGCGTCGCAGGCCAGAAAGTTGGGCGGGGCAATTGTAATGGATTGGCCCCAGAGGTGGAAGTGAAAACGGCCGTTTTCATAGACAGCGCCGGCCCTCTCCGCCAGGGCAGCCACCGGCTGCTGCCGCAGTTCGGTATGCAGTTCGGCCACGCGGCGGGCCAGATGATCTTGGGCCTCTTTCATGGGCAATGTCACCTCAACCGCTGCCAACGACTTTGCCATTGACCCCGGCGGTGACAGCCTGGCTCAGGCCGGCCTCGGTGACAATGCGCGGTACAATCTCTTCCCAACCGACGGCCATTAGATGAAAGCCATTGACGCCCTGCTTGTCCCGAATCGCTTCAATGATTTCCAGCGTAATTTGCACGCCTTCTTCGGCGGCGTCATCGCCGGCTGCCTCTATCCGTTTCATTATTTTTTCGGGAATAAAGACGCCCGGCACATCGTGATGCATATAGTGGGCCATTTTCAAGCTCTTGAGCGGCGTTATGCCAATCAGAATATACACTTTGTCCAGGATGTTTCGTTTGGCCAGTTCGTTGAGCCATACTTCCATTCCGTCCGGGTCAAAAACGAGGTTGGTCTGGAAGAACTGCGCCCCGGCGTTCACTTTCTTATGCTCGCGGATGGCCTGGAATTCCGGGCGTGAGGCAAAGGGAGCGGCAGCCGCGCCGAGGAAGAACTCGGGCCGGAACTTGATGCTTCGGCCGTCCAGATATTGGCCGTCGTCCCGCATCCGGCGCAAAATCCATAGCATTTGCACGGCGTCAATGTCGATCACGTCCATGCGGCCCTGCGGCGGCGGCCCCAGCCGGGCATGGTCGCCGGACAGGCACAGGATGTTGCGAATGCCCAGGGCATGAGCGCCCAGGACTTCGGCCTGTAAACCGGTGCGCGTCCGGTCGCGGGCGGCAATTTGCAGCACCGGCTCTGCTCCGTGTTCCAGGGCCAACCGGCTGCATGCCAGGCTGGACATGCGCGGCGTGGCCGAGGGACAGTCGGTGAAGTTTACGGCCGTTACATAAGGCTGGACCATTTCCACATTGCGGCACATTTTGCCCGTGGCCACACTCATCGGTGGGGCTACTTCGGCCGTGACCACAAACTCACCCGCCTTCAGCCGCCGCTCCAATTCGGAAACCGGCGCCTCATAAGCAGGGGCGTGATAGTCGGCGTTACCTTGCCACCAATCCGGCTGGCGCACGGGACGGAAAACCGCGTCCCAGGTGGCGCTGCGCTGTATCACGTCTCCCGACGACAGCCCCTTAACCACCTGGCCCGTACCTATCTTTCCGACCTGACGAACGACGTCACCCCAGGTTTCACCACCTACCTTATCCCAATCCAACGGCGGCAGCACTTCCAGCAGCATTTCTTCGCGCCCCATTTTGAAGGCCCGCTCGTAAATTTTGTACCAGATGCAGGGGCGAGTTTCGTCCACGTAGCAATGGGCTGCCGTTGAGCCACCGCACGGACCGTTACGCGCTCCCTTGGGACAGGCCATGGGGCAAATGAAAGCCGTCTCTTGCAGCAGACAGTTGCCGCACATACGGCAGCCAAAGAGTGGCCCTTTGACCAGCCGCTCCACGGCCGCCAAAGTTCGGTTACCCCACGTTTCCTTTTTGAATGGGTAATAGGGCGGCTGCCAGCGCCGCCCAGGCGTGAAAACAGGCATGTCGGCCTCCATAATTGCGGGCTGAGTGACCGGAGGCCCAAAGCAGCCTCCAGTCGCCCAGCCGCTAACGCTGTGTCAACAGATAATCATATGCGCTTAAGGCCGCTTTCGCCCCTTCGCCAACGGCTACCAACACTTGTTCGGCGTAGACGCTGGTCACATCTCCGGCAGCAAAAAGGCCGGGCACATCTGTTTCATTGCGGCAGTTGACTTGAATACAGCCGTGTTCATCCAGCTCGACCAGATCGACAACCATTTCGACATTGGCTATCAGCGCTTTTTCCACAAAAGCACCGTCAAAGCCAATCTCCGATTGTTCGCCGGCCGGGTTTTGCACGCGCAGCCGGTTGGCGTAGCCGTTGCCCAGCACCTCCGTGACCTGGTAATCTTGCATAATGGTGACGTTTTTGGCCGATAGCACTTTTTGACCCAGAGGGGTTTGCAGCGCTTCTTGCGTCGGCCCTACGACGTGCACGTGGTGGGCAACGGTGGCCAGTTCGGCGGCTGACCGCAGCGCCAACTCGCCACGACCAATAACGGCCGTATCCTTGTCAATAAACAGCGGCGCATAACTGAGAGCCGAGTAACACAGACCCTTTGAAAGATATTTCTTCTCACCCGGCACGTCGAGGAACTTCTGCCGCGTGCCCGTGGCAATGATCACGGCGCGCGCCGGCACCTCACTGCCTTCTTTGGTATGCACCACAAACGTGCCGTCGTCCAGCCTTTCCACCTTGCTGACCGACTCCATTTGCCGCGCAAACTTCAGATACTCCAGCTCACTTCTGAACTTATTCACCACCTCTGTGCCACGAATGACCCAATGGTCTTCCATGCCCGGCAGTTCCAAATGATAATTTGTCTTTCCGCCCAAATCTTTGGAAATGAGCAAGACGTTCAGCCGCTTCCGGATCGCATAGATCATGGCCGTCAATCCGGCCGGGCCACCTCCGATAACAATCAAATCGTACATGATATCCTCCGTATCAGTAACCAGTAATCAGTAACCAGTAATCAGTAACCAGTAATCAGTAGTCAGTAGTCACTTCTCACTTCTCACTGTTTACTGTTCACTATTCACTGAACACTTCTCACTCTTCCGGCGCTTCCGCAATAAACCCTTCTTCCATCATGAATTGGGTCAGGCGGCGCGAACGGCCGATTATCTCTTTAGCGTGTTCATACAACTCATCGTAACTCTTTTGCAGGCGAGCCACGCCTTGCTCCTGGGCTTTTACACCTACTGCGGCCGCTTCCCGCGGGAACACGTCCCAATCGTCCATAGTGGGCAGAATATGTTCCTCGTCCAGGGCGTCGCCAATGTGGTTGGCCAGCGCCTCGGCGGCGGCAAAACACATCTCGTCGGTAATGGTTGTGGCCCGGACGTCCAGCGCTCCTCGGAAAATACCGGGGAAACCCAGCGAATTGTTGACCTGATTGGGGAAATCGGAACGACCGGTGGCCACGATCCGCGCTCCGGCTGCCTTCGCCTCCCACGGCCAGATTTCCGGCACCGGGTTGGCACAGGCAAAGACAATGGCATCATCGTTCATGCGCTCGACCCATTCCGGCAGAATAACGTCTGGGCCGGGTTTAGAAAGGGCAATGACCACGTCGGCCCCTGCCATCGCTTCAGGAATGCCACCTTCAATCAAGTCAATGTTGGTGGTCTGACAGAGCCGCCATTTGTCCACATACTCGTGCCGGCGCAGCGACAGGTCCTGGCGGTGCGGTCCCAGCGTTCCCTTGCTATCCACCATAATACAGTTGGCCGGATCGGCACCCCAGCCAAAAATCAGGCGCGAGCAGGCCACGTTAGAGGCACCGCTGCCCACAAACACAATGCGAATATCTTCCATCTTCTTGCCTACGACCTTTAGGGCATTGATTAAGCCCGCCAGCGTTACCAGGGCCGTGCCCTGCTGGTCATCATGCCAGATCGGTATCTCTGCCTTTTCGCGCAGGGTATCCAAAATGCGGAAACACTTCGGTTGGGAGAGGTCTTCCAGGTTCACGCCACCAAAGCTGGGTTGCAGCATCAGCACCGTTTCGATAATTTTATCCGGGTCTTTGCTGTCTATCATGATGGGCACGGCATCCACGCCGCCCAGGTATTTGTAGAGCAGCGCCTTGCCCTCCATTACCGGCAATCCTGCCTTCGGCCCAATATCACCCAAGCCCAGCACCCGTGTACCATCACTGACGACGGCGATAGTGTTCCACTTGTTGGTGTAATCATAAACCAGGTCCGGCTCGGCGTGGATGGCTTTGCAGGGTGCAGCGACGCCGGGGGTGTACCAGATGGCAAAGTCGTTAAAGTCGCGCACGGCGCACTTGAGAACCGTTTCAACCTTGCCTCGATAAAAGGGATGCAACAACATCGCATCTGCCGACGGCTTCTTGGCTTTGGCCAGAAGCTCGTCTATGTCTACTTCTTGTTGCTTAAACATCTTGCTCTCCTTGAAATTTAGTGAACAGTGGATAGTGAACAGTGAACAGTTGCCCACTGTTTACTACTTACTGTTCACTTTTC
>JAWOIM010000059.1:0-6660 GCA_046484685.1 Chloroflexota bacterium
GGCTTCCTTGATAGTGGCAACCCCTTGGGATTGCTGGCTCCGCTGGTAGACAACATTATCCTGCAATCGGGCGACACGCTGGATGGTCAGCGCATCGCGGCTGAATTGGAATGGTACGTCACCCTGACCAATAACAATGTCGTCTTAAGCGAGAGCGGCAATCCGTCACAGGAGAGACAGGCGGCCATGTGGGTGAGCAGTCAATTTGGGCTGCCCGCCGCCCGCGCTGCGTTGGGCAATGATTTGGGCGTGGTAGCTTTTCCAGCGGCGACGGGTGTAAGCCAGAGTAACCCGGTCACGGCCGGCTGTACCCTGATTAGCGCCGGTACCAGTCACAGCCAGGCGGCCTGGACTTTTCTCCACTACCTGAGCCAACAGGCCCTCTTTAACACCGGCCTTTACCCGGCCGCCCCGGCCCGGCCTTCAATTGCCCAGAGCAGTGGTTATTGGGATGAGATGGGAGTGGAAACGGCCGTTGCCCTACGCGCTGCCCTGGAAAACGGCTGGTACCGCCGCGCCGAGATGCCGGAATTGACCGCCGTCGGCAACTCCTTAAGCCAGGCGCTCGCCGGTGAAACGACCCTGGCCGAAAGCTTGCCGGGTACGCTCGAAATCCAGCCCATGCCGCTGCCACCTACGCCAGACAGCGAACCAGTAGTCGTGGCCACCCCCCGCGCCACGCCTTTCCCTAGCTCCGACGTTATTGTCATAGAGTACAGTGTCAGAGGTCACGACAATTGGGATGCCGCGATTGCCTTGGCCGAAGCCTTTAACGAAAGCCAGGAACGCATCCAGGTCAACGCCACCACAAAACTGGTCTTTCCCGAAGGGGGCAACCTGGTTCAATATGCCGGCGAGTTCGACTGCTTTATGGACAGTTATCGCCCTGGGCTTGCTCATGAACAGTTGGGCGATGCCTATTTAGACGCTTATTATAGTTTAAGCCCCCTGTTTGAAGCTGAGGATGCCGCCTTCCAAAACGATTATGCCGCTATGTCTGAATATCTGGAATGGGGTATGGTGGATGGTCAACTGTACGGCTTACCGGTAGCCCTCTATCCGGTCGTTTTGCGTTATAACGCCGATCTCCTGGCCCAGCAAGGCATCGCGCCGCCCAACGCCGATTGGACAATAGATGATTTCTGGGCATTGGTCCAGGTGGCCGGCAGCGGCTCAGCCTATGGGCTGGTAGCCCTTGACGGCATCTGGCCTGACGAGTTGTTATCGTTTGTGCCGGGTGCAGCTTATTATTTCGATCTTGATACCCGCCCTATGCAACCTAAGTTTACCGATCCGGCAGTCATTGGCGCGCTGGAGTTTCTAGGCCAGATGGTTGAAGAAGGTGTCCTTTACCCCGAAACACATTGGGTTTCGCGCCGGACTAATCGGGAGGAAGGGGAAGTGAAAGGTCAGGCTGGGGGCGTTATTAATCTAGGGCGGGCGGCAGTCTGGGGACATCCGGTTGGTTCCGGTGCTGGCGGTGACAGCCGGGTAGCGTTTGGTGTCGCTCCTTTTCCGCAGAGGACATTGCCCAATCTGGGTGGCAATGAGGGATCTGGACGGACCGTGATGCTCTACATCTCCCGGCGTTCCCCCGATCCCACCGCCTGTTGGGAATGGTTTAAGTTTCTGACTGCCCAGCCGGGTGCCTTCCTGGGTATCCCCGTCAGGCAGTCGGTGCGTGAGTCGCAGGCGTGGCGGGATGCAGTTGGTGAAGAAACGGCCGTTGCTTATGAAATCATGTACTCCCGTCCGCAAGATTGGGAACCGGATATAGGTTGGGAGCCATGGGCCTATCGCCTCTGGTGGGGGGATGCCTTGCTTTCGGTCTTTCAGGGAGAGGACCCAACGCTGGTTTTGGCTGAAGCACAGCGCCGGGCTGAGAGGTTCTACGATTGTTATGCACCTTTGGCCGGGTTAGCCTCTCCCGACTTCCCAACTTACACTCAGGTCAGGGAGTGTGCCCAACAAGCGGACCCTGATTTTCGCTGGCCAGGTTAGCCTATCCCGCTTGCTTACCTGCACCCAAGTTTGGGAATGTTCCCGGTAAGCAGTTCCCGATTACTGGCAGTAAGTAGCCTAGATTGACCCAATAATGGAGATCATGCGTATGCAAATTCAGATAATGAAGTTGCCAATGTTTAAGGCACTGTTCCTGCTCTTGTTCAGCCTGTCAGCTTGCCAGAATGTGGCCGAGCCGGTGGAGGATACGCCCCAGCCGGATATGGCCGAGGTGGTGTTACCCGACGAGCATCTCATCCTGGCGACCGACCCTACGCCAATGCCTACCAATACACCGGAAATTACGCCCACGCCCACGATTATGCCCACACCGACCAGCCCGCCGCTTTTCCAGGTTCAAGACGGCACGCTCCTGGTGCGGGACGAGGAATCAGGTAACTACGCTCCGGACCCTACCTTCCCCCAAGAACTCCAGGGCCAGGCAGCCTCGGTGCGCTACTTTGCCGGCGCTACCGGCCGCTATTGGGTCACTTATGATGGCGACAATCAAGCCATTGCCGAACGATTTTCCGACGAAGAGGATACCTGGATTAACCTGCTGACCAATGCTGTTGCAGAGGAGCCGCTCTTTAACCCCGGCTGGGATCGGGAGTTAATCGGTTTTAGCGAGCGGGATTTGGTGATTGTTGATGAAACGGCCGGTATTGATAACTTTGAATTTCTCTTTGTCCATTCTGAGTGGGCCACGCAGCAGGCTGTCATCGCCGACTACCATATTGTCAGCGTTGAGCAGTTAAACAAAACCTTAAACTACCTACGGGCCACGGCCGCCAACCAGGGCCTGGTGGCCATTACCGAAAACGGGCTGGAGATTGTGCCCTCGAAGCTGCCGCCTGGCTGGCACTTGCAGCCGGATGAGACGGGTACCTTACAATTGTTGGATAGTGAGAGCCAGGTTATCAGCGACGAGAATCCACATGATTACCTCTTGTTTGACCGTATAACCATCGTCATTTCCACACGGCGGCCGGCGATGGTCTTGCCCATGTACCGGAACACTGAAGATGAAAGCGAAACGCGCCACTTCCTGCAAGGGGAGCAGTTACTCGTCCATCACTACATGCCCGAACGGCAGCTAAGCGAGCGGTACATTAAAACTGGCGGCGATTGGCAAATAGCGGCGTTGGGTTTAAGCCAGGCCGGTGTCCTACTGGCCAATCCGCGCGAGCTGCTGGCGTACCTGCAACATGCCGGCTGGCGCGGCCAGCTAAACAGGCCGCCTCGTGCGGAAGGAACTATCCTGGTTGATTTCTACGAATGGTATGTCGAAGGTCCGCAGCGTTTCGACCATTATCTGCTGGGCCGGGATCCGCTGCATGACTTAGAATCGTTGCCGGAAGCAGTTGACTTGTTGCTTGAAGCAGAAACTGATTACCACCTGCGTTTTCGCCTGGGTTTTGCGGCGGAATAAAGTTGGCTAGCTGGCATAGTGAATAGGAAGTGTAACGGCGGTTTCTCCCCATCCCCCTAACTTTTCGGCCGTTGCCTGCGCCTACGAGGTAGACCCCGATTTTCGCAGTCAGGATGAACTTTTCCAGGAACATTTCGGCACCGGTCCGTAAAACAGCTTGTCAGCCACACAGTTGAAAAACTAATGTGAGCGTTCAGACCTGACAGGTTTTTTGCCAGAGGAATACACGGGTATTTAGCTTAAAAACCTGTCAGGTCTCCGGAAAGACTGAACAGTTACAACTAACTATCTGTCCAGGCAATATATCTAATTTGGCGATCAGCCTGGTAGTAGGCTACCTGCACATCTGATATTCTGGCAACCTTACCCATACGCATCGCCTCCTGAATCGCTTCTTGGCTCAGGTTGCTCTCCTCATATTCAGCGATGATTTCCTGACTGCTCATACCATTGGCCAGCAAAGTTAATACCACAGCCACTTCTAGCCGGGTACGCTTGAAGGTTGGCCTACCGCCGCACACACCGGGAGCCATAACAACGTACGTGCCGAGTGGGTAATATTCGTACATCTCATTGCCCACTTGTTCCTGAACAAGCCTGGTAGAGTCCGTTGGTTTCATCATGCGGGTATTATACCATACAACTATTTATGGGGAATACGGCCGTTTACCCCGCCCCTCTTACACTCTTCTTCACCCCATCCGCCTGGGTCAATAGGGCCGCCGCCCCGGCGCGAGCATGTTCGTTTTGGGTGCCCAGCATGGCGGCTAGTTCGGCCACACGGCCGTTCCAATCCAGTTCGGTGACGGCGGTGGTGGTACGGTCGTTGTTGACCCGCTTGCTCACGTGATAATGCAGGTCGCCATAGCCGGCCAACTGGGGTAGATGGGTGACCACAATGACCTGATGGTCGGAAACGGCCGCCAGCCCCCACAGCTTGCGCCCTACGATGTCCCCTACCCGACCGCCAATGCCCTGATCGATTTCGTCAAAAATCAGCGTGGCCGTTTGATCAACCTCGGCCAACGCTGTCTTGAGGGCCAACATCAGGCGGGACGTTTCGCCGCCGCTGGCCACCTTGGCCATAGGCTTGAGCGGCTCACCCGGATTGGCCGACATCAGGAACTCCGCTTTGTCGATGCCGTTCTGGTCAAAGGCTAATCGTGCCTCGGCCACATAAACGCCGCCGGCGTCCGGCTCGGTGGCAAAATCAACGGCAAAGCGGGCACCGACCATGTTCAGATCGGCCAACTGGCTTTCCACGGCCGTGGCCAATTTCTGGGCCGCCGCCTGCCGCTTGGCCGACAGGGCCTGAGCCAGTTGGCCAATGCGGCGCAGGTATTTCTCCTGTTCCGCTTCCAGGGCCTCAATGCGCTCCTCACTGTGGCTGATCTGGTCCAGTTCGGCCACCGCCTGCTGGTGAAAGGCCAAAATTTCAGCCACCGATTCCCCATATTTGCGCTTGAGCCGGTTAATCAGCTCCAGCCGCTCTTCCACCGCATCGAGCCGCTGCGGGTTAAACTCCAGGTCGTCGAGATAATGCTGAATCTCACCGGCCAGTTCGCTAATCTGGAAGGAAAGCCCTTGCAGCCGCTCCAGCCGCTCGTTTTGGCTCTCGTCGAAGCGGGCCAGTTGGGTCAGGGCACGTTCGACGGCCCCCAGTTGGTCGATCACGGCCTCCCCTTCGTCGTCGAGACCCGTCAGGAGAGAAACGGCCGTTGTCGCCGATTGGGTCAACGTTTCGGCATTGGCCAACCGCTCCCGCTCGGTGCGTAATTCGTCTTCTTCCTCCACGTCCAGCCGGGCGACTTCAATTTCTTGAATCTGAAACTGGAGCATGTCGGCCCGCTGGGTGAGGGTGCGCTCATCGCGACGCAGGTTGGCCAGATCCCGCTGAATCTTGTGCAACTGCGCCACTTCCTGGGCCAGCGCCCGCTGTTCACTGGTCAGGGAGGCGTAGGCGTCAAGCAGGGGCAAATGGGCGCGGGGCCGCAGCAGGGAAAGGTGGGTTCCCTGGCCGTGAATGTCGATCAGAGGGGCGGCCACATCGCGCAGCAGGGAAAGGGTGACGGTACGGCCGTTGATGCGACAGAGATTACGGCCGTTGGTGCGCAGCTCACGGGCCAGAATGAGCAGCCCGGCATCATCCTCATCTTCGAGCAGCCCTTCTTCTTGCAGCAGCGGGGCCAGGCCGGCCTGCAGGGCGGGCGACAGCTCAAACATCGCCTCTACATACGCTGTTTCGCTGCCGGCCCGCACAAAGGCGGTATCGGCCCGCTCCCCTAAAAGCAGCATCATGGCATCTAAAATGATCGACTTACCCGCCCCCGTCTCGCCCGTCAACACGTTAAAGCCGTTGACAAAACGCAGGCGCAGCTCGTCGATAATGGCGAAGTTACGGATGTATAGTTCGGTTAACATAGCTGTCAGTATTGCGTATTGCGTATTGCGTAAACCGGTACGGAATACGCAATACGCAATACGATCTTCTATTTCATTCGGTAAAAAGCCGCGCTGACGGCAATAAAAAGGTAAAGGCCCGGTCCGAGCAGGGCAAAGAAGGGAGCATTACCAAACAGGACAGCCACTACCAGAGACAGGCCCGGAATAAGTACTCCCATAGCCACGCAGGCGGCCACAATGTGGGCCAGGTAACGGCCGCGCCGCCGGCCAACAGCCCACTTGGCTGCCTGGCCAATGAATCCCCCCACTATCCCGGCTAAAAAGAAGATAATCAGAAGCATCAAAAGGCCGCTGCCCATACTAAGCACCAAAAAACCGGCCAACAAACTCAGGGGCAGAGAAATGATGGGGGCAATAAGATAATCCAGGGGGGTTGCGTTGAAAAAAACGTTCTCCGCCTCACGCACGCAGACGGGGCAGCGGTAGCCCACGGGCGTTTTGATGGCGCACTGGCTGCAAATATAGCGCTCGCAGCTATAACAGCGCAGCGAGGTTTCCCGCTTGCGGTGCCGGTAACAAACCATATCCGGCCCGGCCTCGCTCTCCAGGGGCAGGCCCCCGTTATTTTCTTCAAACAGTTCAGCCAGTTCAGCGGGCAGGGCCTCAGTTGTTTCTACCACTTCATCAAAAAATGTTGTCTCTTCTTCTGCTTCATCAGAATCTGATCCATCAGAATCTGATCCATCAGAATCTGATCCATCAGAATCTGATCCATCAGAATCTGATCCATCAGAATCTGATCCCTGCCCTTCTGGCCAGCCTGC
>JAWOIM010000155.1:0-5444 GCA_046484685.1 Chloroflexota bacterium
CATAATGGTCCATATGGTACAACGGTGGCGACAGTTGTGCCAATGAAACCATTCACCCCCCATTGGATACCGGACTTTTATGGGATACAATGCCTACTGAAACAGGGTTATAATCCAATGAAGCAGAAAATTATGTTTAAACACTGTCCAGGCCAGAGAGGGGAAAGAGACATCGATGATAGAAAATAGTGGTGGTGTGACCGTGGGAGATAGAGCGCCTGAATTTGCCCTTCCTTCTTTACAGGGAAAACGGATTGATTTGAGCAGCTACCGGGGACAGCAGCACGTTGTTTTGTGGTTTTCGCGCGGCTTTACCTGTAACTTTTGTCGTAATTATATGCAGAGCGTCATTGATGCCTATCCGGCCCTGCAGGCGGCCGATATTGAGGTCATTCAGGTGGCGCCCAACTTGCTGGATTCGGCCCGCGCCTATTTTGATGCCGGCCCCCCCTTTCCCTTTGTGTGTGACCCCGACAAGCGCATGTATGCCGTTTATGGTCTGGGCGACCGGGGCGTGCTGGAGGCCACAAAAAATATGGTCATCAGCTTTACGGCCCCCCTGGCCGAAAGTGTCCAGGCAGAGGTAGAAACGATTCGTGCTTCCTGGATGGATATGGCCAACCGTAATTTTTTGCGCCGGCTGCACCATCACGCTTTAACGGCTATTGACCAGGGGGTTTTTATTATCGACAAAGCGGGAATTGTCCGCTACCGTCAGATGGTGGGCACCATCGAGCCCATTTTAACGGGTGAAGAAATGCTGCGGCTGACAACGGCCGTTTGTGAGACCAACAATGACGCTGGATGAACGATTGACCTACGTGGGGGAAATTCTGGTGGCCCTGGCCGGAACGCCGGTGCCCAGCCAGCAGTTCCAGGCGCTGGCCGATCATGTTCCCGTGGTTTTAAGCTGTGATTACCTGGCCATTTGCCTGCTTGCGCCCGATGGCCAGGGATATTTGATCCACTCACTGCTGGGGTTGGCCGGGGGCGCTGTTCCCAACCGCCTCTTTGGCTTAGATGAGGGCACGCCGGCCCAGGTCATGGCCCGCAATAAGATGGTCTACACGGATCAGATGAGCAGCCTGGAAACCGCCTGCCCCGATTTTGAAGGGCGTTTGGCCCGTTTGGGCCTGTCGGCCCTGATGGTGGTTCCCCTGCGCCAGGGCAGCCGGGCCATGGGGGCGCTGGTGTTTGCCAATGAGGGGCAGCCCTATGAGGCCCACGATCGGCAAATTGGCAAGCTGCTGGCGGCCGGCCTGTCGGCTGCTCTAGAAACCACGCGCCTGTACCAGATGTTGTCGGACGAGCGCAGTACGCTGGCGGCCGTTCTGGGCAGTTCGCAGGATACCGTGCTGGTTGTTAATGAGAGCGGCATCGTTTTGCTGGCCAATCCGGCCGTTAAACAAATGTTTGGCCTGGACCCCATGGCCATTAGCGGTCAAAAGTTCGTAGACGTGGTCGACAACGAGGCGTTGCGCCATCTGTTTAACCAACCGGCGGCCGGCCTGGTGGAAATTGGCTTGCCCGATGGTGTTTCCACGGCGCAGGCCAGTATGGTGCCTGTGGTCAGTGAGTATGGGGAACCGATTGGCTGGGCGGCCATTATTCGGGATATTACGCTGTTCAAAGAGCTGGAACAGATGAAGAATGATTTTGTGGCCACCGTTTCCCACGACTTAAAAAACCCCATTAGTTCCATCAAGATAGGGGCTGATATTGTGGGCAAACTGAGCCAGTTGACCCCTAAGCAGCAGGAGGTCATGGAGCGCATTAGCCGCACGGCCGATTACATGAATGAGCTGGTCACTGATTTGCTGGACCTGGGCAAAATTGAAGCGGGTATTAACCTGGAGATAAAAACAATTGACCTGGTGCCGCTTATTGCGGATGTGATCCGGACCCAGCAGCCAACGGTGATGGCCAAAGCGCAGACCATGACTGTCGATTTGCCCCAGACGCTGCCGGCGCTGGGTGATGGCCGCCGGCTGCACCAGGTTTTGTCAAACCTGGTGGGCAATGCTGTGAAATATACGCCCGACGCCGGTGAAATCACGGTATCAGGGCGACTTGAGGGGGATCAGGTTGACGTGCAGGTGCAGGATACGGGCATCGGTATCCCGGCTAAAGATTTGCCCTATATTTTTGATAAATTTTATCGCGTCCAGTCACCGGAAATGAACAAAATTAAAGGAACGGGCCTGGGTCTGGCTATTGTCAAGAGTATTGTTGAGGCCCATAACGGCCGTATTACTGCCGCCAGCGTTCCCCGGCAAGGGAGTACTTTCACGGTACGTCTGCCTGGTCCCGCAGCATGAATGCTAACCGTCGTTTTAGGGCCACCTTTGTTTTATGTGGGCTTACCCTTCTGCTGCTGCTGTGGCTGACGGCCCAGCGTCCTCTGCTGCCTGTACCCCTCTCTCAAACGATCATTTTAGGGGGCCTGATTGTTTTCACCCTGCTGTTTGGTATACCTCTGGGCGGCGGGTTTGCCTCCCTGCTGCCGATGGTCCAGTTTATGATTTACCTGGGCTTGGGGCTGATGCCGGCTGCCTGGCTCTCTTTTGCCGGGGGGTGGCTGCATGGCCTGTTTCGCTACTGGTTTGGCCCAAAGCTGCAGATAAAACGGCCGTCGGGCGGCAAGCTGGATTTTATAAGCGTGACGGCTTTCAATGCCGTTATTCAGACGCTTGGTATTCTTGCCGCCGGCTTGATTTTTGAGCAGTTGGGAGGCGACGTGCCTCTGCTGAGCTTTGATCTGGTTACCCACGGCCCGCCTTTTTTGGCGGCGATGGCCGCTTATTTTTTGACTAACCATCTTATTTTTACCGGATTTTTGCGACTTGGTTATCCGGAGCGGCTGCCAGCTTATTGGCAGCAGTTGCCACGCTCCTTATTATATGAACTGGCGCCCATTCTGTTCGCCCCCTTGATGGCTGTTGTTTATACACGCCTGGGCAAAGGCTATTTTTTGCTGCTGGTGGGGATGCAGGTGAGCGCGTCGCTGATAACCTATCGCCTGGAGCTAACGCGGCAGCGGTTGGAGCGGCGGGTGCGGGAACTGGGCAGTCTACAAGCGGTCGGCCATGCCCTGAGTTTGAGCCTGGATTTGGATGAGGTGTTAACGGCCGTTTATGATCAGGTCTCCGCGCTGATGCCCGCCTCTATCTTTTATGTGGCCCTGTACGATGCCGATACCAACACCATTGCCTTCCCCTTTGTTGTTAAAGATGGCGAAATCATTCCCTGGCAAAGCCGCTCCTTTACCTGGGGCCGGCTGACCGAATATGTGCTGGACCAAAACAGGCCGGTACTTATCGAAGACAATTGGCAGAAAACCGTGCAAAAGCTGGGCCTGGACCCCGCTGTGGTCGGTAGAAATGCCTGCTGGTTGGGTGTGCCCATTCGGGCGGGCGACCATACCCTGGGGGTGATGTCTGTTCAATCCCAGACTGAACCGGCCGTCTATACCCAATCCCACCAGGATTTGCTGCTAACCGTGGCTACCCAGGCCGGGGTGGCCATTCAAAATGCCCGCCTCTATGCCCAAATTGACAACCAGTTGGCTCGCCGTGTTCAGGAGTTAAACTCTATTTTCAGCACCACCCAGGATGGTATTTTGCTGCTCTCAGCCGACGGTAGCTTTGTTTCAGCCAACCGCGCCTTTTTTAATTTGTTTGACCTGGCTGAGGCAGAGGACGCTTGCAGCGGCCGTAACCTGGCCGACCCGGCGCTGGCTCATCTGGCCCAACGCATTGATTATACGCCGGCCGAGTTACAAAGCGACGATACCGATTGGCAGCAAATCGCCCCCCATTCGTATAAACAGCGCCGGGTGTTGAGCTATGGGGAGCGCTTCCTGGAGCGCACTTTGACGCCGGTGTACGATCGAAAAGAAAAGATAGATGGCTGGCTGCTGGTTTTTCGTGAGGTAACCGAAGAGATTCAGTTGGACAATTTGCGTGAAGAAATGACCCATATGCTGGTTCATGATTTACGGTCACCCCTGGCCCTCATTTTGGGGGGTGTGGAGCTAAGTTTGGCCCAAATTGAGAAGGATAGCTTGCTGACTGAACCCCTGCATATTGTGCAGCGCAACGGCGTGCGCATGCTGCAGTTGATCAACAACTTGCTTGACGTCTATAAACTGGAAAATGGCAACGTGCTGCTGCGCACGGAAATGATGCCGATTCAGCATCTGTTTGACCGGGCTTGTGTTGAATTCCACGGGCTGGCGCAAGAAGCAGACATCGACTTAGCGGTGGTGGTGGCCGACGACCTGCCGCCTGTTTCTCTGGATTCTGATTATATGGCGCGGGTGTTGCACAATCTGTTGGACAATGCCTTTAAGTTTACTCCGGCCGGGGGAACGATTTGTTTGTGGGCCAGACCGGGCCGAACGGGGCATGTTTTGCTGGGAGTGCGGGATACAGGCCAGGGTGTGCCACCGGCCATACAGGGCTGTTTGTTTGATAAGTTTGAGCAGTGGTGGCAGATGGATGGCCGGCGGCGGGGAACCGGGCTGGGGTTAACTTACTGTCGCCTGGCCGTACAGGCGCACGGAGGCAAGATTTGGGTAGAGAGCAGCGGCCGTGCCGGGGAAGGCAGTGAATTTATTATTTCGCTGCCGCTTCTGTCTGTAGAATAGTGCGCAGTTTTTGCCGCCTGTTGGCCCCGCGCAGCGTTTCTAACTGGCGCACCCCCAGAGGGTCGATCACGTGGCGCAGCAGGTGCAGCTCGGTGGCTGTCGGCGCCGGGGTAAGGGGAATGGGGTCGGGCAGGATCAGATCGAAGCCGGTTTTGGCCCGCAGCCGGCGCAAGGATACCCCTTCGTGTAGAGATGTGAGACGCATACGGCCGTTGTCTGGCTCCGCCAGCGAAAGACCCCCGCCAAAATCAAACTGGCCCAGGTCAGAAATCAAATAGTGGGGCCCCTGCCCTTCCCGCCGCGCCGGATGGTGGCCCAGCCCGCTCAAAAAATCCAGTTCGGCCACAAAGGTGTGACGGCCGTGGCGGGGCACATAGAGGTATACGTTCTCTTCAAAGACGGTCACATCCGGGATGCCGCCTGATCCCGGCAGCCGCAGCCGGGGTTTCTCATAGGTCCCGCCCATGTAGACGTTGTTGAAGTTGCCGTACGGGTCTACCTGTCCCGGCCGGAAAAACTCCTTGGGCCCAAAGCGGGGCAAAAAATCACAAACGCCGCTGACAAAATCAAGCTGCTTTAGCCCCTGGCCGATCCACAACTGTTCGATGGTGGCAATGCCCAGCGGTGCCCAGTCTCGGCACAGCGTCTGGCCAATGGCCGAGACAAAGGTCAGGTTAGGGGCGTGGGTCAACTTGGCCAGCAGATAGCCGGCGGCCACCAGCGGCGTGGCAATGCCTTGGGCCACCAGTTCGCCGTCTTTAATCTGGCGGCTGATGCAGGTGCAGATGAGTTCGTC
>JAWOIM010000216.1:0-17033 GCA_046484685.1 Chloroflexota bacterium
CCGCTTCGCCGATGGTGGCGGTCATTTGGGAAATTTGCGTCCCGGCTGACTCGCCACGTTCACGGGCTGACATGAAATCCTGCGCGTTGAGCCGGAATTGCTCGAACTCTTCGCTCTGGGCGATCTCATTGACAGTGCCGAGAACATTACGAACATTTTGCTGTAATGTCATAGGTACCCTCCATGTGATGGTAGTGCTTCTTTTGCTAACTGTCTTTGTGCAATCAATAACTATTACGTACAATGCACCTATTTTGTTGCGAGGATATTATAAGGGTAAGGGGGCAAAATGGCGAGGTAGCGAAGGGATAGTAGAGCAGTGCATCTCTGCATACATAAATTATGGACATTTTAATTGGCTTAACGGCCGTTTTTAGCCTCATATTCCTTTTCATCTGGTCCAGTCGGCAGCGCTATCGCCGGCTTTTGGCCGGCGTGCCGGAGCGGGTGCAGACGATTCGTTCGGAGCATTTGGGGCAGGAACGCACCATTTATGTCTATCTGCCACCAGGTTACGAAGCGGATGAAGCAGCCCGCTACCCGACGCTGTATGTGAATGATGGACAGGATCGGGAGGCGCTCAAACTGCGAGAGACGCTGGCCCGGCTCTATGCGCGGCGGCAGATACGGCCGTTTCTCGTTGTCGCCATTCCTACCAATGAGGCGCGGCTGCATGAATATGGAACGGCCGTTTCGCCAAATGCTCAGGAGTTGGGTACGTTAGCGGGCGCATACGGCCGATTTGTCGGTGAAGAACTGCTGCCCCACATCGAGAGCCACTTTCGCGTCCAGGCTACACCCCAAAGCCGCGCTTTTCTGGGGGCCTCGCTGGGGGGCCTGTCGGCCTTCGACATTGTCTGGAACCATCCCCATCTTTTTCTCAACGTGGGTGTCTTCTCCGGCTCCTTCTGGTGGCGAGCGCCCGCTGAGGCCCAAGCCGTCCCCCCCAAGCGGCGCATTGCCCACGCTGTGGTGCGCCAGAGCCAATACCGGCCCGGCTTTCGCGGCTGGTTTGAGGCAGCCACCCGCGACGAAACGGCCGATCGGGATAACAACGGCGTCATTGACGCTATTCAGGACACGCTGGAACTGCTGGACGAGTTAGAAAAGCTGGGCTACCAACGTGGCCGCTCACTCATTTACCACGAAGTGCAGGGCGGCCGCCACGATTACGTCACCTGGAGCCGGGTACTGCCACTTTTTTTACGCTGGCTCAATGGACGGTAAGCGGTGACCCGTTATCGGATCACCGCTTACCGTTCACCGATTACCGCTTACCGTTCACCGATTACGGACTCAAATCGTACACAAACACCCCAGCCGGCGTCGTCAGGAACAGCTTGTCGGGTTCGGCCGTACGCAGCAGCAGGTCGCTGATCCGTTCCTCTTCCCAGACAGGGCCGGTTACTTGCGTCCAGGTCAAGCCCCGATCGAGGCTGGTATAGAGACCTTCGGCCGTGCCCAGCAGCAGATGCTGGCGATCGGTGGGCAGAATGACCAGGCTCAGCAAACCATAGGTCTGATCGCCAGGCCCTTCAGGGTCGTAGATCACACTTTCCAGGCCGGTGGTAGAGGTGTACCAGGTAGTGCCTCCATCCAGCGTACCCCAAAAGCCAAGCGACTCGCCAAAATAAAGGTGGGTGGTGGAGATGGTATCCATGGCCATTGAGCCAATGGCCCAGATTTCGGCTCCCAGCGGGGTTAGCTGCTCCCAACTGTCGCCCCCATCCTGGCTGCCAATGATGGCTCCGCCGCCGCCTTCACTGATGCCGCCAATGTAGACCGTTTGCCAATCATCAGCTTCGGCCGCGGCCAGGTGGAAAATGTTATAAACCAGGAACAGGTCGTCTTCCTGATGAACCCAACTCTCTCCGCCATCATCTGACAGGCGGGGACCGTCACAGGTCTGGGCATAAACGCGCTGCCAGTCGGTCGGGTGAACGGCCATTGGTTCCAGGTCGGTCCCGGCGGGTAGCTGGTTCCACGTTTCACCCTGATCATCACTGCGCCAGAAGGGGGTTGGCGGCCCGCCTTTGAAACAAGGCCAGCCTGCCCCGGCATAGAGAACCTCTGGTTGGCCGGGTGCCAGGTGAATCGTTCCTGTAACGGGCAGGGTAGTGGTAATCAGGTTCCAGGAATCGGCCCCATCATCTGAGCGATAAAAACCGGCTGCCGTCAGTGCATAGATGGCCGTGCTGTCGGGATGTCCCACCAGCCGCGTCACCACTTCACCATCAATTGTCAGCAGGTCATCTGGGGGCGGTGGTGGCGGAGGGGTGAAGTCATGGAGAATGATTGGTAAGTAGAGTTTATAGGGCATATCGGGCAGCGGTCGGCAGGCATCCAGCGAAACATCGTCCAGGTACATACCGGTTATACCGCCCGTGCCGTTGTTGTAAACACCAAACAGAATACGAATCGTTTGCCCCACATAAGCGCTCAAATCAAAGGTATACTGTTCCCAGGTCTGAGTGTTACGTCTGGTCCAGAGCAAGGTTTGCAGCGTATTGCCGCTTTGATCGAGGATGAGGGCGTATTGGGCATCATCGACAGCAGCCACGGCCGGCAGTTGTCCGCTGGCGGCTCCCGGTAAAATCTCGGCTGTATCCGGCTGCGATAAAGTGCCCGTAGACAAGGGATAGAGCCAGAAGGTCAGGGTGGCCGTCACAGTCTGGGCCGGGATGGTCAGTTGTTGATAAGCTGAGGAGTATGCCTCACGATTTTGGCCGCTGACAATGCCCAGTCGTATGGAGCGCTCACCGCTGTGGGCCTGGGCCGTGGCGTACGCAGCCGTGGCCGGCGTGGACGGCATGACCCAGGCCAGGTTTTCTTCCATACCGCCATTAATAACTAGCTCGGAACAAATTGTGGATGCCTCAGCGATATTGGTGATGGTGGGGGGGGAGAGGGGTGAAACGGCCGGGACTGTATGTGTTGCCGGTCCCGTTGTTGCCGCTGTGTGTAATGCTGGCAAAGTAGCCACCAGAAGCAGAGTGGAGAGCATCAGCACAAAACTCAGAACAACTTTTTTGTTCATCTTGTACCTCCGCAAATAGGATTGTAGATTGTGTTAATTTATGCACACTACACCCTGATCATAAGGAGTATGCTGTGGTTTGTAAAGAGGGGGGCGGCCATTTCCACGCCTTTTTTACAACTTATAATTGTTGGTGCGAAACGGCCGTTTTTGGTAGATTACTAGCGCTCTCTGCAGAGCATACTAATTGTCTATCGTCCGTCGTCCATGGTCTATTTTATAAGGAGTTGTCATGTTTGGTATCATGAAAGCAGGCTGTGGGCTGCCGGTCGCCCAGCGAGAAGAATGGATGGGCCACATTTGTGGCCTGTGTCTGGCCTTGCGGCAGCAGGCGGGACAGGTGGCGCGTCTAACCACCAACTATGATGCGGCCTTGCTGCTGGCCTTGTGGCAGGCACAAACGACCGAGCAACCTACTTACAACAGCCTGTGCCCCCTGCGCCGCCAGACACGCCTGACGGTAGCTGCTCCCGATAGTGAGGGGGCACAGTTTGCCGCCGCGCTGGCCGTTACCATGGGCGGGGTTCGGCTGGCCGATCAGGTGCAGGATGGAGATACGGCCGCAGCTCGTCTGCCCTGGCTGCCGTCAAAAATAGCCCACCGCTGGCAAAAGCAGGGGGCAGCAGTGGCGGCGCGGGTAGGTTTTGACACGGCCGTTATCAGCCAGGCCGCCCAAGAGCAAACGGTCGTGGAAGCTACTCCTGGCCGTGATTTTCTCTATTACGCCCGGCCAACTGAACTAAGCGTGGGCGCCGCCTTTGGCCATACGGCCGTTTTAGCCCGGCAGCCCCACAACCAATCTCTGCTCATTGAAATGGGACGGTTGTACGGTCGGCTCATGTTTCTGATCGACAGCTATCAGGATTATGCCGCCGACCTGGCGCAGGACCACTTTAATGCCCTGGCTGCTGCCCTGCCCCACGCCGAGCCTACACTGTATGCTCGCCATTTATTTCAGCAGAGCCATACGGCATTGGTCGATTTGTTGGCTGAGGTGGTATGGCAGCAACCGCTGCTGATCCGGCAGTTATTGGTAGACCAACTCGGCCGTATTGGGAGCCGGCTGTTTACCCCGACTGCGGCCGACCGGTGTGCCCTACCCACCGTTCTGGCCACCTCCACCCACAAGAAAGAAAAGGAGAGCCAACGCTTCTGCGGCGCTTTTTGTGACGGCTGTTTCATCTGTGGGGAGTGCAGCGAATGCTGCTGTGGCTGCTGTGACTGCTGCGACACCTTAAAAGAGTGCGACTGCTGTAGCTGTGACGATTGTGATTGCTGTGGTTGTGATGGCTGCGATTGTGGTTAAACCGGAAACCGTGATCGCTAACCCATCACGTTTCCTGTTTCACCCACTCATTGATATATTCCAGCGATTGGTGACGGAAGTAGGTGTTGTACAGGTCGGCATAATGGCCACTTTGGACCAGCAGCGACTCGTGATCCCCTTCCTCAATGATTTCCCCCTGAGCCATGACAATAATGCGGTCCGCATTTTTCACCGTGGAGAGACGATGGGCAATAATCAGGGCCGTGCGCTCCTGCATGATAGCATCCAACCCTTCCTGAATTTGGGTTTCGGTGAAGGGGTCGATGCTGGCCGTGGCCTCATCCAGAATGAAGATGGCCGGCTCTTTGAGCAGGATGCGGGCCAGGGCCACTAACTGGCGCTGCCCCATGGAGAGGCTGCTGCCCCGTTCGCCTACGTCGCTGTCCAAACCGTCGGGCAGCGCTGCCAGCCATTCGCCGTCGCTGATACGACGGGCGGCTTCCCGCACTTCGTCGTCACTGGCTCCAGGACGGCCGTAACGAATATTCTCCCGCACTGTGCCCGAAAAGAGGAACGGCTCTTGCGGCACCAGCCCGATCTGCTGCCGGTATTGGCCCAGGTCGAGCGTACGTATATCACGGCCGTCTATCAATATCTGGCCATCCTGAAATTCGTAAAAGCGGGTCACCAGTTTGGCAATGCTGCTTTTGCCCGCGCCGGTATGGCCCACCAGGGCAATTGTTTCCCCGGTCGCGATTTCCAGCGAAAAGTTGGGCAGCACCACTTCTTTGTCGGTGTAGCTGAAGCGAACCTGTTTGAATTGGATATGGCCGGCCAGCCGGTCGACCGGCTCCTGGGCCGTTTGTACCACCTTTGGCTCAGCGTCAATGAGGGCAAAGACGCGCTCGGAGGCGCTCAAGCCATCCTGGAACTGGCTCCAAAAGCTGGCGATGTTCATCATCGGCCACCAGTAAAAGCCGACCCCTTGCATAAAGAGATACCAGTCGCCGGGGGTCATGCCCTCGATACCACGCGTGGCCAGACCACCAAAATAGACGAGAACGGCCGTTCCCAACCCCGAGGCCAGCCCCATAATGGGAAAGATGGACATGAGCGTCAGGCCCCGCTGCCAGCCAACGCGATAGCCCTGCTGGTTGTTGGCCGCAAAGGTGGCATAAATAGCGCCTTCCTGACGGAAGCTTTTGGCCACGGTAATGCCGCTGATTGATTCCTGTATTTGGGCGTTGATAACGGCCGTGACGCGCCGCGCGTTTTGGGTTACCTGACGGGCAATGCGACGAAAGCTGAGGGCAAGCAGGACCGCTACCGGCGTCATGCCGATCATCAACAGCGTCAGCCAGGGGCTAATAAACGTCAGCCAGACCGTCAGCAAAACGACCAGCAGCGCCTGGCTGATTAAATTCATGGTCAGGTCCACCACCGTGGAAAAATCCTGCGTATCAGAAGTGATGCGGCTGACCACCTTGCCTGACGGATGCTCATCATAAAAAGACATATCGTGGCCAATGGTGGCTTCAAACACGTCCCGCCGCAGTTGCAAAACTACATTGCCGATCACGCGCGCTGAAAAAAGCTGGCGCACGTAGTTAAATACCCAGGCCGAGGCCCCCACCAGCGAAATGCCCAGCCCCATAAGGACAATAGCCATTGTGGTTGGTGTGGCGGCCACAATGTCAATGCCCCGCGCAATGATAATGGGGCCAGCCGTGCTGGCCACCGAGTTTAGCGTCAGCATCACGGCCACCAACATCATGTAGCGGGTATACGGCCGAAAATAACTCAGGATCCGCTGCAGCAGTTCCCGGTCGTTGTATTGGCGGTCATAACTTTCTGTTTCTAGTCCGTCTAAAATAAAGCCCATCTTGTTCCTTATTGTGATGGAATATAAAGCAACTGTGCCGGTCCATCCAGCGTGAGGCGCAATTTGTTAAGCACGTCACGACCGATAATCACATCTTCATCTTGATCATCACCAACGGCAAATACACCGGGAAATGTCAAGTTCTCAATCTGCAAATCTAGAACAAATAGCTGTACCGATCGCCATTCTCCCCAATGGCTGCGCACACGAGCATCGCTGATAGGTGTAGCTCGTATCTGGCGCAGATAATCAATTGGAATCATGGTGCCATCAGAACCAGTATCGAGGAGAGCATTCTCAACTACAACGCTTAAGCTAACATTGCTGTTACGCAAAATAATATCTGCGGACGGAAATGATGGATCATACGAAAGATCATATTGAAAAGTTGACATAACTTACTCCTTGTGCTGGAAACCACGTCTTTTGATGGTGACAACTGGCTCATCAGTTACAAGGGTGATCATAATCGGATCTTCACCATACTGGTTTTGGACGCGCTGGTATAAAGCATGAAAATCGTTGTCGCTGTCAACCACACGGCCATTTTTCATAGCTACATATTTCCCGGCAAACTCCTTCTTGATTTCAGCGTGTTGAAGCTGATAACGGGCTGATTCCTCGGAGATCTGGCGGCGGGTTTCTTCCCACAAATACAGCCTGGCCGCGTCTGCAAA
This sequence comes from Chloroflexota bacterium, assembly GCA_046484685.1. GTDB lineage: Bacteria > Chloroflexota > Anaerolineae > Promineifilales > Promineifilaceae > SLGK01. The sequence goes on from JAWOIM010000216.1 coordinate 6,864, forward strand.
TAATTCATCCAGCGATGCCTGTTTTGCCTGAGCCGTTTTCTTCATTTGCTCATAAATTTCAGATTCAACCATAACAGTTGGCATTTTATTCCTCCTCACCAATAACATCCATTTCTGACACTGCTCTCAACTTTTGCTGCAACCGCGCCACCTTTTCATCCAGGTCAGTCTGCTCTGTAATTGGTTTGCCGTTTGCGCCATCTACGATCAAATGCAGCGAGTCGAGGAGTGCCTGGCCCATGAGCCGGATAAACGGCTCCAGGTCATTATCGGCGTCTGCCTGCTCCAAGGCCAGCAGGTACACCCCTTTCTGCTCCAGCCGCACCACAATTGGTGGATAACCGGCCTGCATTAGAATTAGATTGTGTAACAGACGGGCCATACGGCCGTTGCCATCATCAAAGGGATGAATGGCCACAAACTCGTAGTGGAACGTCGCCGCCAAAACCAGCGGGTGCAGGTCGCTTTTACCTTTTTGACGGCGATACCAGGCCACCAGGTCGGCCATTTTAGCCGGTGTTTCTTCGGGCGTAGCATAGTATAGTTCAGGTCCAGCCGCATTTTTTGCATGATGCGGGCTTCCTGATCGGCCGTTAACGGACGTAAGTTATCCAGTTCCGCTTTTAGCGCATCAATTTTGATGAATAACTGGCTCAAAGTAGCCATATTTAAATCCTTTCTCCGCCCAAGCAGTCCTCCGTGTTCCCATTCCTCACTCATAGCGGGCGAAGATACGGCCGTAGTCGGTACTGCGCGCCAACAATTCTTCATGTGTCCCCTGATCTACCAGTTCCCCTTGTTTTAACACCAAAATCCTGTCTGCCCAACGAATCTGGCTGAGGCGGTGGGTGATGAGGAAGGTGGTCTGCTGGGCGCTGACGCGGCGCATCGCTTGCTGAATGCGGTCCTCGGTGGCGCTGTCGATGGCGCTGGTGCTGTCATCCAGAATCAAAATGCGCGGATTGGTCAGGAAGGCGCGGGCGATGGCGATTCGCTGCCGCTGTCCGCCGGAGAGCATGACGCCCCGCTCACCCACTTCAGTTTCGTAACCTTCCTTAAAGCCCATGATAAAGTCGTGGGCCTGGGCTTCCCTGGCGGCCATCTCAATTTCTTCCGACGTGGCACCGGCGTGGCCAAAAGCGATATTCTCAGCCAGCGTCTTGGAAAAGAGGAAGATATCCTGCTCGATAGTAGAAATTTGGGAGCGCAGCGATTCCAGGTTCCAGTGGCGCACGTCGAGACCGTCGATGAAAATAGATCCTTCGTCGGCGTCAAAGATGCGGTTGATGAGCCGGGTCAGCGTTGTTTTGCCGCTGCCCGTTTGTCCCACAATGGCCACGGTTTCACCGGGATTGGCCTGGAAACTGACGTTTTTCAGAACCGGGCTGCCGTTGTAGGCAAAGCTGACATTTTCAAAGATAACCTGACCGGTAATCGGTTTGTTGGCACCGGCTTCGTTTTCGTCCAGGTCGGTTTCGCTGTTGATCATTTCCAAAATACGATTGGCGCTGGCAATACCTAACTGGACCAGGTTGAAGGAGAAGATGGAAATAAAGGTGGGGAAGCGTAAAAAACCAACCAGGCCGATAAAAGCGACCACTTCGCCCAGCGTGATGACACCGTCTCGCCAGAGCCACATGCCGTGCAAAAAGGCCAGTCCCCAGGCGATACTAAAGACGAGCATGGGCAAATAGCGGGCCTGAATTTCACCCTGCTTGATAAAGTGATCTCGAAACAAGCTGGCGTCACGGCTGAATTTGTTCAACTCCTGATCTTCCTGGGCACTGCCTTTGACCACTTCGATACCGGCAATGGCTTCGGCCAGGCCGGCGTTCATAACGCCAAACTGCTGGCGCAGGCTGATACTAACCGGATTGAGTTGGCGGGCGTAGTCGGCGACAGTAATAACAAAAGCAACCAGGAAGAGTAAAGGGACCAGTAATAACTGCCAGTGGATATTGGCGATGAGAATGATGGGCGCCACAATCGCCATAAAAGAGTCGGTAATGAGCATCAGGCCAGGACTAAACATAATGTTTAGGGCACGCACGTCGTTGGTGGCGCGGGCCATAATGTCGCCAATGCGCTGTTTGCCGTGGAAGGTCTGGCTTTTGCCCAGCAGGCTGGCGTACAGTTCATCGCGGGCATTCCGTTCGATCAGTTGGGCGATGAATTCGTTGGCGTAGTTGCGCATCAGGCCCAGGAAGCTCTGAATAACTGCGGCGCCAAAGACGGCGACGGCGATGGCCAGCAGAACGGCCGTTTCCCAGGCAGGGGACACAATTAAATCAAACGCTTGCCCAATCAGCACCTGAATGTAGCTGGCGGCAAAGTTGTTGATAACGGCCGCCCCCAGCACCGTCAGCGGCAGCCAGGGGTAGCGGCGCAAATGGGAAAATATCCAACGTACCGCTCCCTGCCGGTCATATTGATGTTCGTTTTCCAGTCGAAATTCTTTGCTGCTCAAGAGTTATCCCCGTAGAAAGTGGTTTGTTACCCACTATCTACTACTTTCTTTCTCTATAATTATCATACCAAGCCTGGTATTATACCCGATTTGAGTTATTGTGACGCATAGCTGATTGGATTGGACACGGCCGTTTGTGACACCTTTTGTCAACCCTATAAATTAAACTTCACGTTAATCACGTCCCCATCTTGCACAATGTAGGTTTTGCCTTCCTGGCGCAGTTTGCCGGCGGTGCGGGCGTTGGCCAGGCTGCCGGCGGCTATCAGGTCCTCATAGGCGGCTGTTTCGGCCCGAATAAAGCCTTTGGCCAGGTCCGTATGAATGGTGGCGGCGGCCTCAACGGCCGTTGCGCCCCGCTGCACCGTCCAGGCCCGCACCTCATCTTCCCCAACCGTAAAGAAAGATTGCAGCCCCATCAGATCATAACTAAGGCCGATCACCCGATCCAGGCTCAACTCCGTCACGCCATATTCTTCCATAAACATGGCCAATGATTCCTCGTCTCCGGCACCACTGAGCTGCGCCAGCTCCATTTCCAGCTTGCCGCGCAGATTGACAACAATCGTGTGGGGCCAATCATAATCGAGTTGAATTTCTTCCTGGTCATCGCCGATATTGATCACCACCAGCTTGGGCTTAAGTGTAAGCAAGCCGTAGCCGCGTAAAGATTTTAGCTGCTCCTCATCCAGGTCCAGCACGCGCAGCGGTTTTTCATCACTCAGCGTGGCCTCTAACTCCTGAAAAAAGGCGAGTTCCCGTTGGGCGACCGCTTTGTCTTTGAAGGCACCACGGGGAATGCCTTCCTCCAATTTTTGCACGCGCCGCTCAATGATGCCCAGGTCGTTGAGCAGGAACTCGGTGTCGATGGCATCCAGGTCGCGAACAGCATCAACGCTGCCGTCAGGATGGGGAACCAGTTCGCTCTCAAAAGCACGCACCACATGAACAAAACCGTCCAATCCAGCCAGATGGTTGAGCAGGGCACCGGGCAGGCCGCCGCTTTCGGCCATATCTTTTTGTAGCCCGGCAATATCGGTATAGGTGATGCGAGCATAGGTGGTTTTTTGGGGGTTGAACATAGCCGTCAGCCGCTCTACGCGGGGATCGTATACATCGACAACGGCCGTTAACACATCAAAGCGCCCCCCCATACTTTGGCCGGTGGGGGCATCGCCCCGCGTCAGGGCGTTAAAAATTGTAGTCTTACCTGCGCTGGGCAGGCCAATAATACCTAGTTTCATTTGAAAATCTCCTGAAGCATGGTGGACAGAATGACAAGTCGACAGATGAGTATAACAGAAAATGGCGACCGGTGGCTATTTAAGCGGACAATTGGCCAACCATATAGCAAGCGTAGCCTAATTATCAGCCAATAATTTATGAGATTATCAACTTGCCTGTTGTCACAGCCCTTTTTCAGGCTAAAATAAAGAGGTAAGGTGACAGGGTGACAAAGTGAGGGGTGAGATTGGTGTCTCAATTGTTCACTATCAACTACCCATTGTCCACTTAATATCAATTACCGATTACTGAATTACTGGACAACCAACATGCAACGTATTTTCGCTGGTCTCATACTTATTGTATTACTCATGGTTGTGGGCTGTGCAGCCCCCCTTACAGCCGATACGGCGCCGATGACGGTGGCTGACATCGACAAGCCCACGGCCGTTTCTGAAGCCGTCGCTGAATCCGAGAAGCCAGAGGCTGAAGAAGCCACCCTGCCAGAAGTGGCCGACACTGTAGAAGTCGCCGCCGAAACAGCCGTTGACAAAACTGAAGCGGCTGATGAAGCTGAGGCTGACAGCAGCGTCGAGGCAGGCGACGTTGAGGAAACAGAGGCTGCCCTTGCCCAAGTTCCTACTGCCCCAGTTCCTGCCACAAATCCGACAGCCGGTACCAATCAGACGATTGTCCGCGCTGACTTGCCGGTGAGTTTGGTAGCCTTAGAAGAGCCGCTGCGAGCGCCGGTAGACATTGTGCCCATTCCCGATGGCAGCAATCGCAATTTGCTGGTGGACCGGGTGGGATTGGTCTATTTTCTAAATCCGTCGGGGCGCATTCCCACAGAGCCATTTATGGATATGCGTCCGCTGCTGGACCAGAATCCGGCCGGCCTGGACGGCTACGGGCTGCAAGGGCTGGCTTTTGACCCCGACTTTGCCGAAAACGGCCGCTTCTATATCCTCTACAGCCAACCCCAGGCCGATGGCACGGGCTATGATGGCTATCTGGCCGCCCTTAACACCCGGCCCCGCAACCTGGACGCTGCCGATTTGAACACAGAAGAGATTTTAGCTGAGTATGGTTTAGACCAACCCCAGGGTCAGTTGCTGCTTGAAAATGATTTGCTGCACGTAACCTGGCGCAGCGATGATGCTGCCGGCCAATGCGTAGACCTGGCCCAGTTTGCCGCCCAACCCTGCCCAGAGCCGGTGAACGAGCTGCCGCCACGGCTATCTACGCTGATGACGGCTAACGGCACCGAGGCGACCACGCTCATAGCGGGTTATACCTACCAGGGTGTGGCCTTCCCCACTTTCCTGGACCATTATATTTTTGCCGGGCAGGATGGAGAAAACGGCCGTTTGTTTGCAGCCGTGGCCAACAATGAAGGGGAACAGCCCTGGGCCGTACAAGATTTACAGATCGCCAATGGGGAAAACGGCCGTTTTGCGGCCACATTTTATACTATCAGCCGGGATGCCTTCGGTGAGGTATACCTGTTAACTGCGCCGGAAGAAGGCGTCAATGGTCAGATTTACAAACTTCAGCCTGACATTCGCCTGGAACGCAGCCTTATCGATGGGGTACCCGAAGACTATATGCCCATCAATGTGCGCTATGCCCGTATTGTGCGGGCCACACCCATTTACCCCAATCTGGATGCCGTGCGGGCGGGTCAGGCAAACGGTACGTTTGGCGGGGGCAGCTATTGGGTCACGATTCGTAATGAGGAAGAAGTCAACGGTAAGCCCTACTATTACGTGCATTGGGGCTGGGGATCTTACGCCTGGATGTCGGGTGACGATATGCTGATTGGCGCACTCACCTCCAGCCTAAAAGGGTTTGACCTGGCCAAATATGACGGCGGCTATCCGGTGGCAATGGCTCATCGCCCCGTCTTTGTCCGGGCAATTCCCGGCCCCATTCTAGATGAAACGATAGTGGGTTATCTGGATCCCTATGATGTGGTGAATGTGTATGAAACTCGTGACTATATAACCGAAGAGGGAGATTCAGAAACCTGGTATCTTATTGGTGTCGATCAATGGGTTCACAGCGAATTTGTGCGCTTTTTTGTTACCAGCCCGCGCCCGGCAGGAGTGGGTCCCAATGACAAATGGGTGGAGATCCGGCTGCCGGAACAGACGGTAATCGCCTATGAAGGGGATACACCTGTGTTGGCCACGCTCTCTTCCACCGGCCGGCGCGGCCTGGAAACGGAGCCGGGTCTGTTCCAGGTCTGGTCTACGCTGCGTGATGGGCCAATGGAATGGGATAAAGCTACCCCGCCCTACAGCCTGGCCAACATTCCCTACATCATGTACTTTAATGGGGATCAGGCACTGCACAACGCTTACTGGCACGATCAATTTGGCATTGTCCGCAGTGCGGGCTGTGTTAATCTCAGTCCGCATGATGCCCACTGGCTGTATCATTGGGCTTTCCCTGACCGACCCTCCAGCCGTATTCACAATGTTGATGAGAATGATCCGATTCTTTGGGTCTGGGTCCACGACCAGCCGGTGAGCATTGATGAGCAGCTAGCGCTGTCCCACCTGTCGCCCCAAAGCCTGGAAGAAACAGATTGGCCGCCAACGTTTATTCCCCGCTGAGCCGGCCCATTAGTATTAAGGGGCCTTCAGCAGCTTTTCCAGGACGCGGGCGGGGGTGAGCGGTAGTTCATCAAACCAGATGCCGGTCGCGTCGTGAAGGGCCGCCACCAGGGCGGGAGCCAGCGGTAAAAAGGGCATTTCGGCCATGCCTCGTGCGCCCCAGGGACCCAGCGGGTCGGGGATTTCCATGATAATAGAGTGGACGCGGACCGGTACGTCGCTCACGCCGGGAATGAGATATTGGCTGAGGTAGGGATTGGTAATACGGCCGTTTTCTACCCGTAAATCTTCCATCAGGGCATAACCGTGCGCCTGTACCACCGCTCCCTCAATCTGTCCTTCAATTAAATTGGGGTTAATTGCCTGCCCCACATCATTGGCACACCAGACATCTTCCACATAGATGTGGCCTGTCTCTATATCTACCAGCAGATCCACCACTTCAGCCACATAGCCATAAGCAAAATTAGGCATACAGGCCCCCGTCTGCGGATCATACATGGTGGTGGCGGGGGGGGTATAGCGGACATGTCCTCGTGCCGGGCGTTCTTCGCTGCGCCAGGCAACCAGCGCTTTTTCGGCCGCGCCGCGAATAGCATTACCGGCCATCCAGGTCATGCGCGACGCCGAAGATGATCCGGAATCACCGCTGCTGGCCGTATCGGAAGCCTCTACCGTGACTAAGGTCAGATCAACGCCTACAGCCGCCGCGGCCATCTGCTTAAAAGCAGTGTGCGCTCCCTGCCCCACATCGGCGCCGGCATGGTAGAGAACAACGCGCTCAATATCTACGCCACCGAACAGCTCAATGGTGGCCTCACACCGCTCCGGAAAGCCAAAAGAGAAGCCGATATTCTTAAAGGAGCAGGCAAAACCTCGTCCTCTCCGCAGCGATTCCGGCCGGCCGCTCAACGAACGCACCCCTGAAAATGACGGAGGACCGAGGACCGAGGACGGAGGATTGTCGCCCAACGTTCCGTCTTCCGTCTTTCGTCCTTCGTCTCCACGCCAGCCCGCTTCATCGGCACACCGCTCAATCACCTGATCCAGGCTGATGCCGGTCGGAACAGGGCTTTGCACAGTTAAATGGCTGCCTTCGCGCAGACAATTTTTCAGACGTAGTTCAACCGGGTCCATGCCCAGCGCCTGGGCCAGTTTGTTCATCTGGGTTTCGGCCACAAAAGCCCCCTGTGGCCCACCAAAGCCGCGGAAGGCCCCGCCGGGCACGTTATTAGTGGTGACGGCGTAGCTGTCAATGTGGGCGTTGGGAATGTCGTACGGGCCGGTAACCATCAGATTGGCATTGCCCAACACTTTGGTGCTGGTGTAGGCATAAGCGCCGCTGTCGAGGATCAGTTCGGCAGAAACGGCCGTTATCTTTCCCTCTTTGCTGGCTCCCCACTTCGTCTTGACATAGGCCGGGTGGCGTTTACAGTGGCCAATGATGCTCTCTTCGCGGCTCCAGATGATACGAACGGGGCGTTCGATGCCGCGCTCGCGCAGTCGCAGCACGGCCAGCCCCAGCACAATTTGCAGCGACATATCCTCCCGGCCACCGAAGGCCCCGCCAATGGCCGGGTAGATGATGCGCACCTGCTCCAGAGGCAAGCCCAGGGCATGGGCAACCTGTTCCTGATCTTCGTGTGTCCACTGGCCGGCAATTTCGATGGTAATACGGCCGTTTTCATCCAGGTAGCCCACGCCTGCTTCCGGCTGCAAAAAGGCATGTTCCTGGTGGGGCAGCCGGTATTCCCCTTCTATGACCAGATCGGCTGCGGCCCAACCGGCGGTCATATTCCCTTTGCGAATATGGTACTCGTGCAGGATATTGCTGCCGTGCCAGGGATGCAAAATCACCTCATCCTGCATAGCCGTAAAAACGTCGGTCACCTCCGGCAGAGGTTCCCATTCAATCTCAATCAGGTCTCGCGCCCGGCCGGCCGCCAGCTCCGTTTCGGCAATGATAACGGCTACCTGGTCCCCTTCCCAACGGCTGATGTCGGCGTAGGGTTTGTCACTGCCCAGGCCAATCAGCACCGGCTGGTCGGGCATAATCAGGCCATACTCATTTACGGGCACATCTTTGGCCGTCAAAATGGCGACGACACCCGGCACGGCTTCGGCCCGGCTGGTGTCGAGGGCCAACAGGCGGGCATGGGGCTGCTGGCTAAACAGCACCTTGCCGTGCAGTAACTTCGGTGGCGTGATGTCGCCCGGATAGAGGGTGGCACCGGTCACTTTGCCCACGGCATCGATGCGATGGAGAGAGTGGGAGGGAAAACGCTTATCTGTCATAATTAATAATGATCATCAAACGGATCTTTGTTGCGCGATTTTATCGTGGGATCCCCCAGCTTGCGCCGGCCTTCGGGAGCGCCAATCATAAAGCCAAAGATGAGAATAAACTGCATGATAAAAACGATGACAAACATCATGCCAAACAAAAGTACAGCTTCAGGCACGCTGCGGGGCAATCCCAACTGACTATAAATACGCTGGTAGGTAATGACGCCCTCGTTGAGCAAATAGGTAACCGCAAAATAGGCTACGGCAAAGGAGATAAGCAGCCAGATCATCTGAATGATAGTGCGGCCGGTCAACCCTTTACGCTTGTTCAAAATTTCCTGATTTTTCTTTTCTAAACGCATCAGTTTTCTCCTCTAAAAATAGGACACGGATAAACACGGATGACACGGATTATTTTTGTTTATTTGCCGGTGCGCCGTGCGCCTGCTGTCTCCTCGTAAATAGGACGGAGGACGAAAAACCTGCACTGAGCCAGTCAAAGTGACCGAAGACGGAAGGGCGCTATCCGTCATCCGTCGTCGGACGTCCGTCATTTTCATTTGCCGTCGTGGCCCCTGCCTTTGTTGAACGGCGACTCGTCATATACGCCACTTGCCTTTTCCACTGCTTCAATAATTTTGTAATAGCCGGTGCAGCGGCACAAATTGCCGGCAAAGCTTTGCTGAATCTGTTGGGGGGTTGGGTGAGGCGTTTCATCAAGCAGTTTGGCCCCGGCCATGATAAAGCCGGGAATACAGTAGCCGCACTGAACGGCTCCGGTTTCGATGAAGGCTTGTTGCAGGGGATGGAGGGATTGATCCCCATTAGTCTTTGAGGCCAGCCCTTCAATGGTCACAATATCGGCCTGGTGGGCACGGGGAGCGGCCACCAGGCAGGCCATGACGGCCATGCCGTCCAGAAAAACAGTGCAGGCTCCGCACTCCCCTTCGGCGCAGCCTTCTTTGCTGCCGGTGAGCATGCCTTCTTCGCGCAGCCAGCGCAGCAGCGTTTTGTGGTTGCCGCCGGTGGCCGTAATAGATCGGCCGTTGACCACAGCCGTAATCGGCGTGTGGGGATCGTGGCTGGCGGCAAACCGGTCGCCGGTGGGAAAAAGGCCGTTTGTCTCTCCCCACAGCAGCACCGGTTGGGCCGGCCAGTGGGCACGTTCCTGCCCGTCACGCAGGGTTGTCAGCGCCCGCTGCACCAGGACACGAATCATTTCGGTGCGGTAAACGGCCGTGCTGCGTACATCATCAATCGGCTTGGGGGTGGCGGCGGCCAGCCGGGCCGCTTCGGCAATCACTTCGTCGGTGAGCTGTTTGTCTAGCAAATAGACTTCCACCACCGGTGTGTTGATAATGGTGGGGGCCACACTCCCCTGCGCCAGGCGGGCGGGTGTGATCGTCTGGCCATCCTCGGCAAAGGTGAGCAGCAGCGCCAGATGAACCACCGAAATAGCCTGGGCCTGGCGCAGACCGAGCTTGACAAAAAGGCCGCGCATTTGCTCTGCCATGGGGGCAAAACTGATGTCCAGCAGCATCTCATCTGGTTCCATGACGGTTTGGCGGACGCCGG
>JAWOIM010000458.1:0-19956 GCA_046484685.1 Chloroflexota bacterium
GCGATGAGATGATGATCGTCCTCAACACCGTGACCGGATTTTCTCTGGGCGCGAGCTCCATCGCGCTGTTCGCCCGCGTGGGCGGCGGAATCTACACCAAGGCCGCCGACGTCGGCGCGGATCTCGTGGGCAAGGTCGAAGCCGGGATTCCCGAAGACGACCCGCGCAACCCGGCCACCATTGCCGACAACGTAGGTGACAATGTGGGTGACGTGGCCGGTATGGGGGCCGACCTGTACGAATCTTATGTCGCTTCGATTCTGGCGGCAGCGGCCCTGGGTGTCTCGGCGGCAGCTGCGGCCGGTTTAGGATCAGCCGAGCAGTTAAAATATATCGCCACGCCGGTCATGCTGGCCGGTATGGGTGTCCTGGTTTCGATATTGGGCATTTTCCTGGTGCGGGCCGATGAGGACGCCACCATGCACACATTGATTCGCAAGCTGGAAGGGACGATACAATTGTGTGCCGTTATTATTGCCGTGCTGGCCATTCCCCTGCTGCTGCTTATTGATCTGGGTGTGCATGCCTGGTGGCAGGTCTGGATCAGTGTGATAGCCGGTTTGCTGGTCGGTGTGTTGATCGGCCGTATCACCGAATATTTTACCTCCGGTGAGTATGAGCCGACGCAGGGTATTGCTGAACAAGCGCTGACCGGGCCGGCCACCGTCATTATTGATGGTCTGGCGGTGGGTATGCGTTCCACCGGTTTGCCGGTGCTGGTGGTCATTTTAGGAACGGCCGTTGCTTTCTTTGTTTCTGGGGGCGCTGTCAATACATTGAACGGTCTGTTTGGTGTGGGCATCGCTGCCGTGGGTATGCTGGCTACGTTGGGCATTACTCTGGCCACCGACGCTTACGGCCCCATTGCCGATAACGCCGGCGGTAACGCCGAAATGGCCGGTCTAGACGCCAGCGTTCGTGTCCGCACCGACCAGCTAGACGCCCTGGGCAACACCACCGCTGCTACCGGTAAAGGCTTCGCCATCGGTTCGGCTGCGCTGACCGGTCTGGCCCTGCTGGCCGCCTATGTGGAAACGATTCGCTCCAGCCTGCTGACGCTGGACGTGACCACCCTGCGTGGATTTGACGTGGCCACCATGGAAATGCCCCAGTTTATGCTGGTTTACGAAGTGCATCCGCTCAACCCGATGTTCCTGTTGGGGCTGTTCCTGGGCGGTATGGTTGCCTTCTTCTTCTCGGCCTTGACAATGAGTGCCGTCGGCCGTTCTGCCTACGCCATGGTTGAAGAAGTACGCCGCCAGTTTCGCGAATTCCCCGGTATCCTCAAAGGGGAGCAAAAACCCGACTACGAGCGCTGTGTGCAGATTAGCACCGAAGCCGCTTTGCGCGAAATGGTCATTCCGTCACTGCTGGCCATTGTAGTGCCGATTCTGGTGGGTATCCTGATGGGCGTGGCCGGGGTCATGGGCTTGTTAGCGGGTGGTTTGGCGACCGCCTTTTCCCTGGCCGTCATGATGGCCAACGCCGGTGGGGCCTGGGACAATGCCAAGAAGTACATTGAGGAAGGCCACCACGGCGGCAAAGGCTCTGATGCCCATAAAGCGGCCGTTGTTGGAGACACAGTAGGCGATCCCTTCAAGGATACCTCCGGTCCCTCGCTCAATATTCTTATCAAGCTGATGTCGATGGTGTCGGTGGTGGTTGCCGGATTGGTAGCCTATATTGGCGACGGCTTTGGCTTGATTATGTCTCTGATTCAGTAAAACGTATTGCGTGTTGCGTATTGCGTAGGACGTTTACGCAATACGCAATACGCACTAATTTCCCATGTCATCAACTTTGCTGCTAATGGCGCCCGCCGCCGACCATACCCAAGCCGGTCATCCCGAAAGTTATGAGCGGCTGCGGGGGTTACGGCCGTTTCTGCAGCAACATGACATCCTTGATCAACTGTCACTGATTTCGGCCGTGCCCGCCAGCCACCAGCAGTTGACCCGCATTCACAGCCGCAGCCTGATAGACCGGATTCGCCAGACCAGCCGCCAGGGGGGCGGTTTGTTGGATCATGGCGATACCTACGCCACGACCGCCAGCTACGATCTGGCCTGCCTGGCCGCGGGCGGCTGCTGCCTGGCCGTGGACCAGATTTTGACGGGGCAGCACCAAAATGGGCTGGCCGTTGTGCGCCCCCCCGGTCACCATGCCGAGTATTCACGAGTAAGCGGCTTTTGTCTCTTCAATAACATAGCTGCGGCTGCCCGCCAGGCGCAGGTTGTCCATGGCGTGGAGCGCGTCATGATTGTGGATTATGACGTCCACCACGCCAACGGCACGCAGGATATTTTCTATGAAGATGACAGCGTACTGGTTCTCTCGACCCATCTGTTGGCCCCCTACTTTTATCCGGGGACGGGGCGACTGGCGGAAATAGGTCGGGAAAATGGCCAGGGTTATACGCTCAACGTGCCCCTGCCGCCTCGCGTGGGAGATGGGGGCTATGAACGAATTTTAACCGAAGTCATCATCCCGGCTGCCGAGCGGTTTCAGCCGGACTTGATTTTAGTCTCGGCCGGCTTTGATGCCCATTGGCGCGACCCGCTGGCAATGGCCGGCCTGAGCCTGACCGGGTATGCCCGGCTGGGGCAGGCCCTGGTAGAATTAGCAGCGGCGGTGTGCAACGGCCGTATTCTCTTCATCCTCGAAGGGGGCTACCAGACCGACGTTCTCCATCAAGGCCTGCTCAACCTGCTCTATACCCTGCTGGGCCAATCCCACATGGTAGACCCCATTGGCCCTTTGCCCCAGGCCGAACCCGATATTACCAATTTGCTGGCCCAACTGCGCCAGCATCCCCTCCTCCGCCAGCCCCGGTAATTGGTAATCCGTTATCGGTAATCGGGTCACCGAATACCAAATACCGAATACCGTTTACCGAATACTGCTTACTGAATACGGGGCATTTGCTTATTACCCTAAAACTTTGCATAATATTGTATAGAGTTGACCATAAATTGCTGTAGCTGAGACCTGCTGAGGAATGAGCGTGACTACAACCACTCTTTACAACTATCTGCAACAAATCACACAGTTGTTGGATGACAGCCGGTATGATGAGGCTGTCCATCACTGTCGCTACATATTGCAGCATTACCCACGCCATCTGGAAACGTATCAGGTGTTGGGTAAAGCATACCTGGAGCAGCACCGTTTTAGCGAAGCAGTTGATATTTTCCAGCGTGTGTTGAGCGCTGACCCCAGTAACTTCATTGCCCATATAGGTCTGGCTATTGCCTATAAAAACGACATTCTTGTGCCCAATGCAGTCTGGCACATGGAGCGGGCTTATGAAATGAACCCCTACAACACAACCATTCGGGAAGAGCTTTTAGAATTATACGAGGCTCAAAATGACAACGAACCGGAACGGTTAGGGTTAACCAGGGGCGCCTTGGCCTATCTTCATGTCAAGGGAGAGTTATACGAGCAGGCTGTTATTGAATTACACCAACTGTTGGAGGAGGAGCCGGATCGGGTTGATTTAGAACTGCTGCTGGCTGAAGCGTTATGGCATACCGATCGACGCATTGAGGTGAACGAACGCTGTCTGCGTATTGTGGAAGAAATGCCTTACTGTTTGTTGGCCAATGCCCTGCTGGCCCATATCCGGCTGCAAAATGTTAGTTTTGATGAAGCACGTCCCTACCTTCTGCGTATACAAGAGTTAACGCAGCTAGATCAACAAACAGTGGATAGAGAAACAATCGTGGGCTGGGCCTTTACTTACCCCAATTCACCAGATCTACCTGAGCGGATTGAGATTGAGCCAATGGGTGAATTGACAACGACAGATAGGGTCAGCATCGCTGATTCAGAAGCTGACTGGGTAGATGAAGCAACGGCCGATGGTGAGGCCACCTATGACTGGTTAGATGAGGTACTCACAGGAGAGTTGACACCTGTTGAGGAAGAAGGTGAGTTGGAATCGTTTGAGCCGGATGAACCAGAGGAAACGCTGGTTGCTGACCGAAAAGTTGATACAAACTGGTTTTTTGATCAATTGGATGGCGACGACACGGCCGTTGCTGATGACGATGCTGACTGGTTAAATGCGCTTGAAGATAGAGATGAAGTAGAAGCGGCCGCTGCTGCCGAAGCCGATGGTTTGGTGGCCGATAGCCAGCCTGAAACGGCCGTTGTCGTCGAAGATTCCGATTGGCTGATCGGCGCCGAAACGGACGATGCTCCCTGGTTGGATGAAGCCCTCGAACCTGAACAAGAAGTTCCCGACTGGTTAGAATTGGATAACGACCTGTTTGAGCCGGAGCAAGTTAACCCCGCACTGATTGGTGACTGGATGAGTGGCGTTGATGATAGTGAAGTTGATGGCAGTGAAGATGATGATGACTGGCTTGAGCAGCTAGATGATGAGCAGCCGGGTATTGCACCGGAGCCACCCCCTGCTCACGCTGCCGAAGAGGAAAGTGAACTGAGTACCGATTGGCTCACTACCGATGTCCCTGCCCTGCTCAATCACCCTATCCCATTTGAAGATGATGCGACCGCAGAATTGGTCGATGACGATGGCGAAGAAGAGGCACTCGACTGGTTGATGACCGGCCCACTCCAAACCGAAGAAGGGGAATTCGCTGAAGCCGATCTCGAAGAAGAGGCACTCGACTGGTTAATGACCGGCCCGCTTCAGCTTGAAGAAGAACCGGACCAAACAGATGAGAGTGATGAAGAAGAAGCGATTGATTGGTTAATGACCGGTCCTCTTCAGCTTGAGGAAGAAGAGCCGGTGCAACCTGACGACAGTGAAGAAGAAATCGGTTGGCTAATGACCGGCCCGCTTCAGCTTGAAGAAGAACCGGACCAAACAGGTGAGAGTGATGAAGAAGAAGCGATTGATTGGTTAATGACCGGTCCCCTTCAGCTTGAGGAAGAAGAGCCGGTGCAACCTGACGACAGTGAAGAAGAAGGCTTCGATTGGTCATTGATTGAGTCACCGCCCACCGAAACTGACCCGGAGAGCGACCCTGAAGAGTGGGCTGAGGCTGACGTCGAAGGAGTTCCTGATTGGCTGATGGCCGGACCGCTAGAGGGTGATGCAGACACGCTGCCCGCCGTCAAAGCAGAGGAGACTGCCTGGGATGCAGACATGGACAGCGTGCCCGACTGGCTGATGACCGGTCCGCTGGATAGTGACACAGCCGCTGAACTAGACGATGAGCAAGAAACAGATTGGGAAGCAGGTGCTGCTATCATAGACGATGACACTGCCTTAGACTGGGGCATGGAAGAGGACGAACAGCCTGAACCGGAGGAGGCTGTTGCTCCTATGACCGCTGCTGATGCGTTAGAAGATATACCGGCGGCCGACCTGCCCGATTGGATGCTGCATCACGATCCCGAAACGGAGACCACAGACGATTATATTACCTCAGACCTGGATGAGTTGGCAGGCATTAATACCAACGAATTAACCGGCGATAAGCCCGGTCAGGTTCCTGATTGGTTGATGTTAAACGATACAGACCTGCTTGGTGAAGAGAAAGAAGTTATGACCGATTCCGATCAATTAGACCTTATATCCAGTGACGAAATTGAGTCAGATGACGCGCTGTTTGCCGAAGATGAAGTTGAAAAGGCGCTGCAAACATCTGACCTGGAAAATATTGATACCGATGAACTAATTGGCGAAGAAGCGATGCTCAATTTGCCCGACTGGTTGATGCAAACTGATTCCGATATGCTGGTTGGTTCTGATGCAATCGAAGATGTAGAAGCTAAGCAACCGCTTTCTGACTTTTCAACTAATGAGATATTGTTTGAAGATGATGAAGAACAATTGCCCGACTGGATGATACACAGTGTAGCCGACAATTTGAGTGACTTGTTGGTAGAAGTGGACGATATAAACGAACTGCCTGAGATTAAGACCGAAGATTTACTCGAAGACGATGAGGCAGAATGGTCTGGATTGTTAAGCCGCTTGCGCCCAAGTGATACGTCTGGGTCGATCACGCCAGCTATGGAAATGGAGGATGCCATGTTAGGGGATCGTGACGAAATGGATAATGATCTGGATGAGTTTGCCGATGATGGGTTGGAGCAGACGCCTGAAGAATTAGAAGAAACGGTAGATTGGTTGGATCAGTTTGATGATCTGACCGACATGGACGATACGGCCGTGGAAGCCATGCCTCCCGCAGCGTTACCCGACTGGATTGGGGATCTGGCGCCCGATTCTGGCGCTGAAGATGGCCCAGACTCACTCTTGCCCGGCCTTATGGAAGAGTTTGAGATGGCTGAAACTCAGGACGACCCCGATGCGCTGTTGGAATGGCTCCAGTCAGATGAATTGGGAGCAGGGGAATGGGAAGCAGATGAAGCCATACCAGACGAGGTTGAAACAGAGGAAGCTATCGTTATCGAGGAAGATGACGTGGCCGATTCGTTGGTTTGGATGGATGCTGAAGCAGAGACCGGTACGCTCGATTGGTTAAGCGAGATGGAACTGCAAGCAGAGTTGGATACGCTGGCTGATAGCACGGATGAAATGGCCGCTGTTGAGGATTGGTCAGGCGATGAGGAAAGTGGAGTCACCGACGATTTAGAAGAAGCAATGACCTGGCTCGATCAGTTGGTCGAAGAAACCGGTGAAGAGCAGCCGGCCGACAAAGCAGATGCCCCGTTTGATGGGGTTGGAGATACGGCCGATTTTGAAATGGACGCTATCTTGGCTGCTGACGTTGACAGGCTCGATCTTGAGAGTGATGAGCCTCTTTTGGCCGATATACCCGATGATATAGATGACCCGGTGGCCTGGCTGGAACAGTTGGCTGGTGAGGACGATTCTGATGCCGACCTGTCCACACTGTTTGCTGACCTGGATGACTTCGACGAAGGAGCTGACCAGACGGCAGCGTCGCTGGATGAAGCCTTACCCGATTTGGCCGATGTTGATATTTTAGCAGCAGATACAGATTCAGAGGACGCGCTCGACTGGTTAGCCACCCTGTCTGATATGCCTGATGATGCTGACGACGAGGAGGCGGAAGAGGCGTCTGCCACGGCCGTAACTGAGGAGCTTTCTGTTACCCCGGAACAAGAGGAATTGGCCCACATGCTCGACAAATTAGAGCAGCAGGCCCAGGCTGATTTGCCCGAAGATTTTATGCAGGCTGAAACGACCGCTTGGGCTGTGGAAGAAGCTGATACGGCCCCAACCGATCCCTTGGCCGATGCCCTGGATTGGTTAGAGGAGACGGCACTGGCTCCACCACCACCTGCTGTTGATGATGACGTAGCTAAAGAGGAGGGGGCTGCTGCTGACGTGACCGATAAAATGGAAGATTGGGTTGAGGCTGAAGAATCGGCCGCTATCACCGTTGATGAACTCGCTCTTGACGAAATGCCCGATGATCCAGACGAAGTAATGGCCTGGCTAGAAAAATTAGCTGCGCGCCAGGGCGCATCCCTGGATGAACTCCCCTCTGTGTCGGCTGAAGAAGCGGCCGCTATTGGTCAAATGCCCCAACCGCCTGCAGAATCTGAACCGGAGGCCACGGCCGAATTTTTGCCCGATTCACCTGGTGAGTCGGCGGCTGCCGCCGGCAGAGCAGAAGAGCTGGTTGAACCGGAACACCTGGTTGAACCGGAACACCTGGTTGAACCGGAACACCTGGTTGAACCGGAAACTGCTATGCCTACCCTAGAAATAGAAGAGATGGAAGCAGAAACGGCCGATGCGGTCGATGAGCTTGCTTTCGAATTCCCCGAAGATCCTGACGAAGCAATGGCCTGGCTGGAAAGATTGGCGGCCCGTCAGGGAGCCTCACTCGATGAACTTCCTTCGGTTGATCCCAAAACCGCCCCGGCCGTCCTGCCCTCAGCCCTCGAATCCCTGGCAGAAGCAGAAGAACTGGCAGCTTTAGAAGATTTGCCTGAAACAGACGATTTGGCCGGGTTGGCCGACCTGGTGGGCAGTGAAGAACCGGAAGGGTTAGCTGCCCTGGTTGATCTGGGAGATGCCAAAGAATTGGCAGAGGCTGATGAGTTGTTGTCTGATTTCGAAACGGTGTTTGGCGGAGACAGCCTGGCAGATGTTGAACTTAATTGGGGCGATACGCTTGATGAATTCGAAGAAGAAGATGATGGTGACACAATCGACTGGTTGGACGAAGAGGAAGAAGATGAAGTGACGATTGGCCAGACCGATTGGCTTACTTCATTCGATGAGGTAGACCCCATGGGCTGGTTAGAAGCTGAGGAATCCGCCAGTTCCGGTTCTGAAACCTATGAATCCAAGCTGGCCTCAGATACAGAGTCGCTCTCATCTCAAGAGAGGCCCTCTATTGAGGTGCCGCCGGCGCCAGAACCGGACCCCTTATTAGCTGACCTGGACCTGGATATGCTGGGTGACGACCTCGACAGCAGTACATTTGATCTGGATGAGGAGCGGTTGACTGCAGCCCGTGAGAAACTTACCGCTGGTGACGTTGGCGACGCCCTGCATTCCTACCAAACACTTGTTAACGAGGGGCGTGGCTTGTCTGTGCTGATTGGGGATTTAGAAACGGCCGTTGCCGATCAGCGCCAACCCTTCATCCAGCGAGTTTTGGGTGATGCCTATATGCGCAATGGTCAGCTACAAAAAGCCCTGGACATTTATCGAGATGCGCTTGATTCCCTTTAGCTGATGTATGGCAATATTATCTAAAGGGAGTTTGCCAAACTGACAAAATCGACTATCATTTAGTCCGTTAATAGTCAAAAAACAGGCAGCCACAAGTAATCCATGGCTGCCTGTTTGTATGTCCCAGTTACGAAATAACTGTACTAACGTAGTGAAGTAACGAACAAGAATCCATCGTCTGATGACGGAGGGTTGTAGCTATTTTTGAAGGAGTTAAATCGTGGAAAAAACGTTAATCTTGGTAAAACCAGATGGTGTTCAGCGTGGCCTGGTTGGTGAAATTATCGGCCGTTTTGAGCGGCGTGGTCTCAAACTGTCCGCTCTTAAATTCTTGCAAATGTCCCCCGAACTGGCTGAAACCCATTATGCCATTCACAAAGACCGCCCATTTTATAACAGCCTGGTAGACTACATTACCTCGGGGCCTGTCGTGGCTATGGTTTGGCAGGGCAAAGATGCTATTGCGGCTGCCCGCGCCACCATGGGTGCGACCAACCCGGTTGAAGCAGCCCCAGGCACCATTCGTGGCGACTTTGGCATGGAAATCGGCCGTAACCTGGCCCATGGCTCCGACAGCCCTGAGAATGCCGTCAAAGAAGTTGCCCTCTTTTTTGATGCTTCTGAACTGGTAGATTGGTCACGCAGCAGCGAAAGCTGGATTTCGGAAAACTCGTAGTGCGTAGAGCGTAGTGCGTAACGGGTTTTTACTACGCACTACGCACTATTTCCTTTAGTCCATCCGCAGCACAGTATGCGCATCATGCCACAGTTCTTCTAGCCGATAGTAGTTACGCTGCTCGGGCGAAAAGATATGAACTACCACATCGCCAAAATCGACCAGCACCCAACCGCCTTCAGGTTCGCCCTCATAGCCACGCGCATATATGCCGGCTTCCTTTTTCGCATCCTCAGCAATGCTAGAAGCTAAGGCTCGTAGTTGTCTTTCATTTTCAGCGCTACACATGAGGAAATAATCGGCAAAAATTGACTGTTCACGTAAATCAAGCAAAAGAATGTCGTGGCCCTTTTTATCAAGGATTGTTTCTACCAGGTTATGTGCAAGTTCTAAACTTTCCAGATGTCACCTCCATCATAGAGTATATAGCTGTTCAAGCCTGAGATTTTACACGAGGGTTGCACGGGTGACAAATTGTTTAACAGTGGACCAGAATGATACGGTGAAAAACAGGGTGAAAAAACATCATGGGTTTGTTACGACAAACGACACCAGAGCATGATCGGTGGACGGTCAGTGAACTAACGCGTTATGTCCGCGATCTGTTCGAAATTGATTACCGCTTGCAAGATATAGAGGTGACGGGTGAAATCTCTAACTTTAGTCAGGCTCGCTCAGGACATTTGTATTTTACGTTGAAGGATGATGCCGCCCAGTTAAAATGTGTGATGTGGCGCTCGTCGGCAGAGCGTCTAGGCTTTCGACCCCAAGACGGAGATGCGGTGATAGCCCAGGGCCGGCTGTCGGTCTATGAGGCCGGTGGTGTTTACCAACTTTATGCCGATTCCCTGACCCCGGCCGGCCGTGGTAATCTGGCTCTGGCTTTTGAGCAGTTAAAAGAACGGCTGGCAGCAGAAGGGCTTTTTTCTGCCGAGCGCAAACGGCCGATTCCTTCCTTCCCGCGTAAGATTGGCATTGTTACCTCACCCGATGCGGCCGCCCTGCGCGATATTTTGCATGTGTTGCAGCGCCGCTGCCCCCTGGTTGGGGTTTTGATTGCGCCGACGCTGGTGCAGGGACCGGAAGCCCCGGCCCAGATTGTGCGGGCATTACAGTGGCTAGACGGCCGTTCTGATATAGATACGATCATCATTGCCCGGGGTGGTGGCTCCATTGAAGATTTATGGGCTTTTAATGATGAGCAGGTGGTTCGAACCATCGCCGCCGCCCGGCATCCCATCCTCAGCGGTGTGGGTCACGAGACCGACTTTACCATCACCGATTTTGTAGCCGATGAACGAGCGCCTACACCCTCGGCCGCTGCCGAACGAGCCGTGCCCGATTTGTCGGAAATGCGCGTCTTTTTAGGAGATCGACAGCAGCACTTAACGACCGTCATCCAGCGCCAACTTCAGCAGCACCAGGCAGATGTCGTTCAACTGCGCCGTGCCTTGAGTCATCTTAGCCCGCGTGTCCGCCTGGAAAATAACCGGCAGCGCATTGATAACCTGAGCGATCGTATCGAGCAACTCATAAAGCGGCGCCTGGAGCGGTCCCGCTCCCGCCTGGCCCTGGCTCAAGCTGGTTTGACAGCCGTGGGGCCGGTTGCTACCCTAAGACGTGGGTATGCCATTGTGCGCCGGCAGGATGGCCAAATTGTGCGCAGCATAACGGCCGTTACGCCCGGTGACTTGCTTGCCGTACAGGTAGTAGACGGCGAGTTTACAACCCTCGTGCGTGACGCATAGGGCCTGACAACCAGCTACCCACTACATATAGAGATAGCATATGTGTCAACTTAAGGTACAGACCTGACAGGTTTGGGCAAGCGCTCTCGACTGACAATAGCTATTCGGAAAACCTGTCAGGTCTTAAGGAGATAGTATCATGAATCCACCCCTAACCGATCTGTCGTTTGAAGAAGCCCTGGCCGCACTGGAAACGGCCGTGGCTCGGCTAGAGACGGGCGACCTGACCCTGGAAGAGGCCCTGGCTTTGTATGAACAGGGGCAAACGTTAGCCGACTACTGCAACCAGCAGTTAGAATCGGCCACGCTGCGCGTTGAACAGGTAACGGCCGATGGCGAAATTATCGAGAGAGAGAGTATAGATCAGTAAGAAGTAAGAAGTAGAAAGTAAGAAGTGACTTAACTTTTCACTTTTCACTTCTCACTTTGTTTGTTATTTATGGAGAGTATAACCTTTGTTTAGAAACATTCGTGACTCATTAACGCGTACTCGCCAATCCGTTTTTGGTCAGATAGTCAACGTTTTTGGCGCGGGCGAAATTACCGATGAAACCTGGGAAGATTTAGAAGCCCTCTTAATTCAAGCCGATATGGGTATGCCCACCACCCTCCAACTGGTAGATGCTCTGCGTGAACGGGTAGCCAAAGAGGGATTGTATCGTGGCGATCAGTTGACCGACGCCCTGAAAAAAGAGCTGCGGGCTATTCTTGTTGATCCCCCTATTTTTGAGTTAGAAGAGCCGCGTCAATTAACCGTGGTCATGGTTGTGGGTGTCAATGGCTCCGGCAAAACGACCACTATCGGTAAACTGGCTCATTATTACCAGAACAAAGGACGCAAAGTCATTCTGGCAGCCGGTGACACGTTTCGGGCCGCGGCCATCGACCAGCTCCAAATATGGGGCGAACGGGCCAATGTGCCTGTTATTGCCGGGCAGCCCAACGCCGATCCCGGAGCCGTGGCTTATGATGGCATTCGCGCCGCCCGCGCTCGCGGCTTCGACACGCTGCTCGTCGATACGGCCGGTCGCCTACACACCAAGTTCAACCTGATGAAAGAGCTGGAAAAAGTGTATGGTGTTTGCCGCAAAAGTGTTCATGCCGCTCCGCACGAAGTGCTGCTGGTGCTGGATGCACCCACGGGACAGAATGCGCTTATCCAGGCGCAGAAATTCCAAGAAACGGTTAACGTGACCGGTGTTGTTTTAACCAAACTTGATGGCACAGCCAAAGGGGGCATGGTCTTCGCCATCTATCGTGAGCTAAATCTGCCGGTCCGCTTTATCGGTACCGGTGAAAAACTGGACGATCTGGCCCCGTTTGATGCCGATCAGTTTATTGAAGGATTGTTTGACTAAATTTTGTATTGGGTAATACGTAGACTTTGCACATACCTTGCTACGCACTACGCACTACGTACTACGTACTATAAAAGGAATAATTTAAAATGGAAGACATCATTACCCAACTAACAGACTTAAAAGAAAGAGTAGATATTATCCGGAGGCGGCTTTGACGTAGCCGCCAAACAAGAACGGATTACATTATTAGAACAATTGGCAGCCTCCCCTGGCTTTTGGGATGATTCGAATGCGGCACAAGAGATGATGCGGGAGCTGACGCAACTGCGGGATCAGATTACTGTCTGGCAGAATTTGAGCAAGCGGCTGGAAGATGCGCTGCTGCTGGCCGAGATGGAAGATGAAGAACTGGCTGAGGAACTGACGCAGGAAGTGCAGCAGTTGTCGTATGACATCGGCCGTTTAGAATTTCAAACATTGCTGTCGGGTGAATACGATCGGGAAGATGCCTACCTGGCCATTCATGCCGGGGCCGGGGGAACAGAAGCCCAGGATTGGGCCCAAATGTTGCAGCGCATGTTCATACGTTGGGCCGAGACCCAGGATTTTCGCGTGTCCATTCTGGACCAAAGCGCCGGGGATGAGGCGGGCATTAAAAGCTGCCTGTTGTTTATAGAAGGGGCGTATGCGTACGGCCGTTTACAGTCCGAGCGCGGGGTACACCGCCTGGTTCGCATTTCGCCTTACGACTCCTCCAGCCGCCGCCACACCTCCTTTGCCAAAATCGAAGTCTGGCCGGAAATCTCTGAAGAGATTGAGATCGAAATTGACGACAAAGACCTGCGGGTTGATCGCTTTCGAGCCAGTGGGGCCGGTGGGCAGCATGTGCAGAAGAATGAAACGGCCGTGCGTCTTACCCATTTCCCTTCTGGTATTGTCGTCTCCTGCCAGAACCAGCGTTCCCTGACCCAAAATATGAACACCGCTATGAACATTCTCAAGACCCAGCTCTACGAGCTGGAACGACGTAAACAAGAGGAAGAGTTGGCGGTTGTTAAAGGGGAAGATGTAGACGCCGGTTGGGGCAGCCAGATACGCTCCTATGTGCTGCATCCCTACAAAATGGTGAAAGACCACCGCACCAATGTAGAGATGGGCAATACGCAGAGTGTGTTAGACGGCCGTTTAGATGAATTTATGGAAGCCTACCTTCGTTCCCGTGTGGGGCAGGGTCAAGCCGGTGTTTAGCCTTCAGAGTTGTGGAAGTTTAAAAGAGTATGGCAGCGTTTTGTGGGAGACCTGACAGGTTTTCAAAACCTGTCAGGTCTGTCCCCACGATTTCTTGTCACACTCAGTTTAAAAATGATAGTTGACACAAACCGGTAAAAAATGGTATCATCACAGATTGGTGTCTGTTAAGCAGTTATTAACTTAAAAGCCTTGACATATCAAAGGTTATTGATACAATCGTCATATCTATGTGATAGACACGACTAAGTGAAAGACAAGAGCGTTGGCTGTGCCATACGCTCTTTTGGCTATTTATATTCAGTGTCAATCCGTTGCACCGTTGCACATGCAAAATTCCCCATTTAAGAAGAGGGGCGCCGCCGTTTGGTTACTGTTTAGCTAGCTGGGTTGGAGCCTGAAATAATTTTTGGAGGTCGATTAGTGGAAACAACAGATTTCCGTTCACTGCGCGTCAGTTTAGCATCCCCAGATCAAATCCGTTCATGGTCATATGGCGAAGTAACAAAGCCTGAAACAATCAACTATCGCCGTTTGCGTCCCGAAAAAGACGGACTTTTTTGCGAAGCGATTTTTGGGCCACAACGTGACTGGCAATGTTACTGTGGCAAATACAAAAACGTTCGTTACAAAGGCATCGTTTGTGACAAATGTGGTGTCGAAATAACTCGTTCGGCTGTACGCCGCGAGCGATTAGGGCATATTGAATTGGCTGCCCCGGTCGCCCATGTCTGGTATACACGCCGTGTTCCCAGCTATATGGGCCTGCTGCTCAATATTTCTCGCCGAAATTTAGATCGGGTACTCTATTTTGCTCAATACGTCGTTACTCACGTAGACGACGATGCCCGTGAGCGTGCCTTGAAGCGGCTTGAAGAAGAGTTGGGAGAAACAGAACTACAGTTAGAGGTGAAGCTTCAGGAAAAGACCGATGAGGTCGCCGGTGAAGCACAGGGTCGCCTGAGCGCCTTAAAGGAAAAGCTGGATGAACTGAACGCCTCTTTTGATGATCGTCTGGCCAAAGCCACCGACGAAGTGGTTCATGAAGCCCAAACCATTGAAAAACGATTAGAGAATTTACAAGGCAAAAAGGCTTCTGCCGACATTAAGGTGGGCGATATGCTCATCGTCAAAAAGGGTGAGGCTGTTGGCCGCGAACACACCGTTTTGGTCCAGGAAGCCACCTCTGAGCGATTGACTCAGGTCCAGCAGGAGAGTGAAGAAGATCATCAAAGCCAGGTCGCCACGCACCAGCGAGAAATTGAAGAGATGCAGGTCGAGATCGATGGCGTCGTAGAAGAACTGCGTGTTCAGATCGACCAAAAAATGGCTCAGATTCGCCAACACGCTCAGGTTAACAAGGAGCAGTTGGAAAATCTGGCCCAGATGATGTTCCTCAATGAGACCGAATATCGGGAATTGAAAAGCAAGTTTGGTAACGTTTTCCGGGCCGGTATGGGTGCTGAAGCGTTCCATGACATCCTTTCCCATATGGATCTGGACAAACTGGCCAAAGATTTGTGGCGTGAAGTCCGCACCACCCGCTCCAAGCAGGCAGCCAAGCGGGCTACCAAACGTCTACAAGTGGTAGAAGCTTTGCGGGACAGCGGCAACCGCCCCGAATGGATGATTATGACCGTGCTGCCCGTCATTCCGCCCGATCTGCGCCCCATGGTTCAGTTGGACGGTGGCCGTTTTGCTACGTCTGACCTCAATGACCTTTACCGCCGTGTTATTAACCGCAACAACCGCCTCAAACGGTTGTTGGAACTGGGCGCGCCCGATGTGATTGTGCGCAACGAAAAGCGTATGCTGCAAGAATCGGTAGACAGCTTGATTGACAACAGCCAGCGCGGTAAAGCACTCAGTCGTCGCGGACGGCGTGAACTAAAATCTCTTTCCGATATGTTAAAAGGAAAGAAAGGTCGCTTCCGCCGCAACCTGCTGGGTAAACGTGTCGACTATTCCGGTCGTTCCGTTATTGTGGTCGGCCCTAATCTAAAGATGGGCGAATGTGGTCTGCCTAAGACAATGGGTCTGGAGCTGTTCCGCCCCTTTGTCATTAGCAAACTGGTTGAGTATGGCCATGCCAGCAACGTTAAGGGGGCCAAGCGCTTTATTGAGCGGCAGCCACCTGAGGTATGGGAAGTACTGGAAGAGGTGATTCAGGGACGGCCGATTCTGCTCAATCGTGCTCCTACCCTGCATCGTCTGGGTATTCAGGCCTTTATGCCCCGCCTGGTTGAAGGCAAGGCTATCCAGCTTCATCCGCTTGTTTGTGCCGCTTTTAATGCCGACTTTGACGGTGACCAGATGGCCGTCCATGTACCCCTGTCAGAGCGGGCTGTGGAAGAAGCCAAGAGCATGATGCTGGCGTCGCGCAACCTGCTCAAGCCGGCCGACGGCCAGCCTACAGTTGGTCCTTCCAAAGATATGGTGCTGGGCGTTTACTACCTGACAATGATCCGAGACGGCCGTCATGGTGAAGGGCGCGCGTTCAGCACGCTGGATGAGGTCGAAACCGCCTATGAACTGGGTCTGGTTGATATTCATGCCAAGATCAAGCTGTTGACCGATACCTATTACAAAGATAACGGTGAGCGTTATGCCGATGGTAAACCGCGCCGTCGTATTATTGAGACCTCACCAGGACGTGTTATTTTCAACCGTGCTTTACCTGAACAGGGTCGTTTTGTTAACCGGCTGCTTGATAAAGGGGGTGTCAACGCCTTGATTAACCGCCTTTACCGTCTGCTGGGTGACGAGCCAACCATCAAAATGGCCGATGACATTAAAGATGCCGGCTTTAAATATGCCACTGTGTCCGGCACGACCGTCGCTGTGGCCGACCTGACCATTCCCGAAGAGCGCAGTGAGATTCTAGACAGCGCTCGCAGTCGTGTTGATGAGATTGACCGTCAATATCGTCGCGGTTTGCTGACCGAAGAGGAACAATACCAACGCACCGTGGAACAGTGGAACAATGCCAAAGACCTGGTTGAGGATGCTGTGCGTGACTCGCTTGATCCTCAAGGCCCTATGGCCGTTATGGCCCTCTCCGGAGCGGGTAAAGGTGGCTTTGGTCCCATTACCCAGTTGGCCGGGATGCGTGGTCTGATGGCCGATCCCACCGGTCGGATTATTGTGGTGCCTATCCAGTCTAATTTCCGTATGGGGCTGGACGCGCTTGAGTATTTTATCTCTACCCATGGTGCGCGAAAGGGTTTGGCCGATACGGCTCTGCGTACGGCCGACGCCGGCTATCTGACCCGACGCCTGGTGGATGTGGCCCAGGATCTAATTGTAATCGATGAAGATTGTGGCACATCAAAAGGCATTTGGATTCGCCGGGCCGATAACTTTGGTAAACAAACGTTGGCTGAGCGCGTGCAGGGTCGTGTGGCGGCTCAAGCCGCCCTTCACCCTGAAACAGGTGAGGTGTTAGTAGCGAAGGATGATTACTATACTGATGAGTTAGCCGAACAGGTCGACGAATTGGGTGTGGAAGAATTATATGTCTACTCGCCCATGACCTGTGAACTGCAGCGTGGAATCTGTGTGAAATGTTACGGTATTGACCTGGCGCGCGGCAAACCGGTTGAGCTGGGAGTGGCCGTGGGTATCATGGCGGCTCAATCAATTGGTGAACCGGGGACGCAGTTAACATTGCGTACCTTCCATACCGGTGGTACGGCTTCGGCCGGTGGTGACATTACCCAGGGTTTGCCCCGTGTAGAAGAGCTGTTTGAAGCTCGCCAACGGCCCAAAGGTGAAGCGGTCATCACAGAGATTGGTGGTGTTGTGGAAGTGGGCATTGTTGACGGTGTACGCCATGTCTTTGTTACCGAGCGCAGCCTGATAGAGGATGCATACGATATTCCCGACGACTGGAAGATTAAGGTCAAAAATAAAGCGCAAGTGAAAGCCGGTGATGTGATTGCCGAGCATGAAGATGAGGTTCTGAGCGCAACCCACGATGGTCGTGTGGTCCGCGAGGGTGACAACGTCAAGGTTGTCTGGGAAAGCCTTGAGGAACAAGATTATGAAATTCCGGCCGGTATGCGCCTGCTGGTAACAGATAATGATTCGGTAACCCCGGGCCAACAGTTGACCGAAGGGTCGAAAAACCCGCACCGCATCTTGGATATTTTAGGCCGTGACGCGGTGACTCAATATCTGCTGCGTGAAGTGCAGCAAGTTTATCGGCCCCAGGGTCAGAATATTCATGACAAGCACTTTGAGGTCATCATTCGCAAGATGTTGAGCAAGGTAATTGTGAAGGCCCCGGGCGATACAGAGATGCTGCCGGGTGAACTGGTGGACGCCCCCGACTTCCAGGCCCGTAATGCTGAAATTATGGCCGAAGGTGGCCAGCCGGCGCAGGCAGAACCCGTTCTGTTAGGTATCTCAAAAGCCGCACTCAGTACAGACAGCTTCTTGTCGGCCAGCTCCTTCCAGCATACCATCCGCGTCTTGGCCGGTGCGGCCATTGCCGGTAAAGAAGATCATCTGTTTGGTCTGAAAGAAAATGTCATTATCGGTAAGCTGATTCCGGCCGGCAGTGGGTTCCATGCCTATCGCCAAAAAGAGGCTGACGCGCTGGCCGCAGAAGAGAAAGCCGCTATGGAAGAGTATGATACGGCCAAGCTGACCAGTACGCTCATTGACGACAATACGGATGAAGAACTGTTGGAAGCCATTGCGGCCGCCAAAGCAGCCGAATTGGTAAAAGAGCGGGAAGTCCTGGAACAGGAATTGCACCTGGAAGAGGATAGTGGCCTTGATGAAGATGAGGTCGATGAACCGGAACTGGTGCTGGAAGCAGAGCCGGAGGCCGGTGATTAATAGTCAAAGGCAGCAGTAAAAAAGCAGAAAGCTAAAGTTTGCTAAAGGCGGCTCTTACTATTTAAGAGCCGCCTTTTTTGTTTAAAAGTCTCGCTGCAGGAGCATATTCGTTAGCTGGTAGAGGGCGGTGTAGGCAGAACCACCAGGCTGTGCAGCTTCCAGATGGTCGAGGGCGCTTTGGGAGTATTGGGCGGCTTTGCCGCTGGCAAAGTCGTAAGCCCCGCTTTGGTCGAGGTGGGTGATAACGGCCGTTACAAATCCCTCATCTGGCTCAGCTTGCGCTGGCTTAGATTCTCCATATAAGCGGCGCAGCGTCTCACTTTGATTCAGCCCGTACAGTACCGGCAGCGTCTTCTTTTTTGTCTCAATATCCGTGGCCGCCGATTTGCCGGTGCGTTCTTCATCTCCCCAAATGCCCAGAATGTCATCTTTTACCTGAAAGGCCAGGCCCAGGTCGCGGCCAAAGGTAGCGTAGTGGGCTGTTGTGGCTGCATCCTGCCCGGCAATGAGTGCCCCCAGTTCGGCACAAAGAGAGAGGAGAACGGCCGTTTTTCCCTCAATCATAGCCAGATACTCTTCTACCGTCACCTCGCCCCGCGTCTCAAAATCCATGTCGTGGTGCTGACCTATCGTCAGGGCCACGCAAGTTTCGCCAAAACGGCGTAGGGCGGTGACCACCCGCTCGGCGGGCACCCCTCGCTCCACCAGCCGGTTTAGGGCCAGGTGAGCCAGAGCAAACATGGCATCACCGCTGTTGATTGCTTGCTCAATGCCCCACAACTGCCACAGAGTTGGCCGGCCGCGCCGGGTAGGGCTGGCATCCTCAATGTCGTCATGGATCAGGGAGAAATTGTGCAGTAGTTCGATGGCTGCCGCCGCCGGGACCGCCTGCTGCCACTCACCACCGGCAGCGGCACAGGTCAGCAGACACAAAATGGGGCGGATGCGTTTGCCGCTGTTGATAGTGGCCGGGTTCAGATTCTCATCGACCCAGCCCATATGGTAGTGCATCATGCCATAATAAAGGGTGGGACGATCTGAATTGGCCTGGAGAACGGCACGCATTTCGGTTTCCAGGGCGGGGAGCATCTCTTCGTAATAGTGTTTTAGTTCGTTTGTCATGATTTTTTGTGCCCTTTGCGGTCAGTCATAGTCACTATGATTTGATGAGGTGGGTGCGGTTGAGCGAGGCCAGGTTGGGCACGCCGGCACAAAACATGGCCACGCGCAGTTCGTCGGTAATGGTTTCGGCCAGTTCAACAATGCCTGCGACGCCGTTTTGATCGGCCGCACGTAAAAAGTCACCGGCCAGACCGGCGATTGTGGCCCCCAGGGCGATACATTTGGCTACCTCAATGCCATTTTTGATACCGCCGCTGGCGATGATGGGCAAGTCGGGAGCAGCCTCACGGCAATATTCAATAGAGGCGGCAGTGGGGATGCCCCAGTCAATAAAAGCGGCGGCGACACGGGCGTGGC
>JAWOIM010000550.1:0-28567 GCA_046484685.1 Chloroflexota bacterium
CATAATGACGCTGTATAGATCGATCTCGCGCAGCTTCATAAAATGCGGGATTTCGGCCAGCCAGTGCTCCTCCAGGTGATTTTCCTGCCGGTAGCCGCGCCAAAAAAGGGGCCAGAAGAATCGGCCGTTTCCCCAATCATATAGACGCCACTAAACGGCCCAATTGTATAACCCTATGTTTTTAAACCAGATTTTTCCTGCCCCAGCCAGCTCCGAGCTACTGCTATAAGCTATACTATTTGCCGGGCCGCTAACGGCCGTTTCTCGTCGCCCTAGGATCGCTGACGGCAGGCAGGAAATTATCGAAAGCACCGGCTGCCCAGCTTATCGGGCGGCCAGTAATGAGCATCATATCGATCCCAGTATTTCCGCAATTTCATCCAAGATTTTGGGGTCGTCAATTGTTGCCGGTATCTTATATGTTTCGTGGTCGGCAATCTTCTTTATCGTACTACGCAGCACCTTGCCTGACCGGGTTTTGGGCAGCCGCTGCACGACCGTGGCCAGCTTAAACGAGGCCACCGGGCCAATCTGCTCCCGCACCATCTGTATTACTTCCTGCACAATATCGGCCTCAGGCCGCTGCACCCCTGCCTTGAGAACCATGAACCCCAACGGCACTTCCCCTTTCAACTCATCTTTAATTCCAACGACGGCGCATTCGGCCACGTCAGGGTGGGCGGCAATGACGCCCTCAATCGCCCCGGTCGAAAGACGGTGTCCGGATATGTTAATGATGTCGTCGGTACGGCTCATGATGAAGATATAGCCATCCTCATCTTTGTAGCCGGCATCGGCCGTTAAATAATAGCCCGCATAGGAACGCAGATAGGCATTCTGAAAAAGCCGATCATTCTGCCACAGTGTCATCAGCGTACCCGGCGGCAAAGGCAGTTTCACTACGATGTCCCCAATTTCACCCGGCTGATGTTGATGACCATTCAGGTCGAGAATGCGCACGTCATAACCGGGCACGGGCTTGCTGGCCGATCCCGGTTTGACGGGCAGATGGGTCAGTCCCAACGGATTGGCCACAATCGGCCAGCCCGTTTCTGTCTGCCACCAATGGTCTACGACCGGCACGCCTAATATCCGCTCCGCCCATTGCAACGTGTCGGGATCGCAGCGTTCACCGGCCAAAAACAAGGCCCGCAGACTGGACAAATCATAGGCGGCCATGTAGTCGGCGTTGGGGTCCTCGCGCTTGATGGCGCGGAAGGCGGTCGGGGCGGTGAAGAGTACATTCACCTGATGTTGGGCCACAACGCGCCAAAACGCGCCGGGATCGGGTGTGCCTACCGGCTTGCCTTCGTATAGAACAGTGGTGCAGCCATGCAATAGCGGCCCGTACACAATGTAGGAGTGGCCCACCACCCAGCCTACGTCGGAAGCGGCCCAGTACACATCACCCGGTTTGACGTTGTAAATATATTCCATGCTCCACTTGAGGGCTACGGCGTGGCCGCCGTTGTCGCGCACAACCCCTTTGGGCACGCCGGTCGTGCCGGAGGTGTATAAGATGTAGAGCGGATCGGTGGCGGCAACTGGCACGCAGGCAGCCGGTTCGGCCCCGGCCACGTAATCGTGCCAATCGTAATCACGGCCGTTTGTCAATTCGGCCGTTAGCTGTGGCCGTTGCAAAATAAGGCAATGATCAGGCTTGTGGGTGGCCAGTTCTATGGCCTTATCCAGCAGCGGCTTATAGGCAACAATGCGGTTTGGCTCAAGGCCGCACGATGCGGACAAAACGACTTTTGGTTTGGCGTCATTGATGCGCGTGGCCAACTCATTAGCGGCAAACCCGCCGAAGACGACTGAGTGAATGGCTCCAATTCGGGCACAAGCCAGCATCGCCATGACCGCTTCAGGCACCATCGGCATATAAATGATGACCCGATCCCCTTTGCTCACGCCCAGATTGCCAATAGCGCCAGCCAATTGGGCCACCTGATCCCGCAGTTGGGCATAGGTAAAGGATTGCACGCTGTTGGTCATGGCGCTGTCGTAGATCAGGGCCACCTGGTCGGCGCGTCCGTTGGCCACATGGCGGTCTAGCGCGTTGTAGCAACTGTTCAGCTCGCCGCCGGCAAACCAGCGATAGAAGGGGGGATTGCTGTCGTCTAATACCTGCTGCCAGGGCTTGTCCCAATCAATGGCTTCTGCGGCTTCGGCCCAAAATTGCTGGGGGTTGTTTTGCCATGCGGCATAAGCTGCTTCGTAACTCATTCGTCTCTCCTTCGTAAATAGGACGGAGGACGAAAGACCGAAGACGGAAGGGCACTATCCGTCATCCGTCGTCGGTCGTCCGTCATTTTCATTTATGGTGGTGAGCTGCGCCCATGTTGAACTCCTCCAAAAACGTAGGTCAAGCATCCTTGCTTGACCGCGCAAACAGCGAGCCGGCCGAAAGCCGTGGCTCCGTTTGTAATTTTCACTCACAATAGCTTTGAGATCAAATCCTTGTGGGGCGACGGGATAACGGCAAACGAGTCAATAACCCCTTCCTCTTTCAGCCGTTCGGCGGCGGCATCGACGGCGCTGCGTACGGCGCTTACTTCGCCGGTGAAAACGGTAAAGGCTTTGCCGCCCATGGCAAAGGGCAGCCGGATTTCGATCAGGTCTACCGGGGCGGCCTTGACAGCCACGTCGGCAGCGACAATGGTGGCAGCCAAAGTAAAGGTCTCCACCACGCCAACGGCCCGTACATGCTCAATTTCGGTCGTGGCCGTCAGCGCCGGAAAGACGCTGGGATGAACGTTGGACAGGATGAAATGGTCCACGACCACCTCTGGTGCAACCTGCTGGCCGGTGGCGACGGCGTTGCGCACATGGCTAATGGCCCCGGCTACCAGAATGATATATTTGCCGGGACAGACGACGTGCGCCCGCAGCAGCTCAACATCGGCCGCTTTCAAAATGGCGTCGGTGGTTAACATACCGCGGGCAATGCTGCGTAATTCGATCAAGCCAATGGCTCGTTTAACGGTTGTTGTTCTGGGTATTACCTTTTCTGGTATCATGTTAATTCGCCTCAATTACCACTGCTGTAAACGTGGCCTCACGGACCACGCCATCAATACTGGCGTGGATAGGTGTGCCCATACCCCCTTTGACAATTTCGCCGACCAGATCGCCCACTTTCACGGTGTCGCCGGGGGCTACGGTGGGGCTGGCCGGCATGCCAATATGCTGCTGCATGAGCAGCTTGACACGCCGGAACTGGGCGTCAACGGCCGTTAACGGCGCCGCCACGTCATACTTAGCCAAATCCAGCCGGTGGATCAGCCGCGTCATCGGCACCCGCCGGTATTCCCGGTACGGGTCCACCTCGGTAGTGCGATGGTACGGATTTTTCAGCCCAGCTTGCACCAGGTCCCGCTTAATGTTCAGGGCAATATCGCCCGGTGAGAGGTGGACAGGGCAGGCATAGTTACAGGTACGGCATTCACAGCAAAGCATGGCCCCGGCCATCTGGGCATCGGTGAGCGGCACGCCCGACGCCAGCAGCAAGATCAATTTGTGGGGCTGAATAGCGTGGCCCTGGGCGTAGCGGGGACAGTAGTCGGTACACATATAACATTGGTCGCAGGCGGCAATCGCCTGGGCGTCAAAGACGCTGCGCGGGGTGCGCCGCTTGACGCTCAACTGGTGGTCGAAGGGCAGCACCAGCAGCATTTTGGTTCGCTTGGTCACCGGTGCGTCCAGGTCGCCGACAACTTCACCCATCATAGCCCCGCCGTCGAGGATAACGTGATCGGGGGTGATGGGACCTCCGGCCAGGGCCAGCACCTCGCGCAGAGGAACGCCCAGGGGCACTTTGACGGTAAGGGGCTGGCGTACGGCGCCGATGACGGTGATATATTTTTCGGTGACAGGACGGCCGTTTAAGGCCGCCGCTACATTGTAAAGCGTTTCAATATTTTGCACCACACAGCCCACGTCGATAGGGATACCTCCCTCCGGCACGACACGTTGCAGCACATCATAGACTAACACCTGCTCATCCCCGACCGGATAAAAGTTGCCCAGTTCGGCAATGGTAATATCCGTGGCGCTGCCCAATTCAGCCCGCAGGCCGGCGATAATCTCTTTGAATTTGCCCTTGATTCCCAACACGCCCCGCCGGGCGCCGGTGGACTGCATGGCGGCCCGTAGACCGGCAATGACTTGGGGCGCATGGTGGATCATGAGCTGCTTATCGACATGGGTCAGCGGCTCACATTCGGCCCCGTTGGCAATAACCACCTCGGCCTGGGCCTGGAATTTAACGTAGGTGGGGAAGCTGGCCCCACCGGCACCGGTCACGCCTGCCTTTTGCACGGCCGTTACAATTTCTTGTATTGCTTCCACAATAGTCTCCTATAAGAATAATTTGACGCAGACTTATGCTGAGCGCAGTCGAAGTAGGCGCAGACTTGTGCTGAGCGTAACCGAAGTAGGCGCAGAGAATAAATCAGTTTTAGACGGCCGAAAATGCACCCACCAGCGTACAGCGACGAATGCGGGTAAAGGTGCGGACCGTCGTCATACCTTCCCCGGTGCGGCCGGCGATGGTGAAGCTGGTATGCCCCTCGCCGCCAAAGCCCAGCCCGGCGTAAGAGGGGGCGTTTTTGACAAAGACGGTGGTGTTAATGGCCCGGCCGAATTCGCTCATGTGGTAGATGTTGGAGGAGTGGATGATGGCCGAATGGCGCAGCCCTTTTTCCAGAGCAACGGCCGTTTCTACCCCCTCGGCAAAGTCACGCACCCGCACCACGCCCAGAACCGGCAGCATCAGCTCCCGCTGGACGAAGGGGTGGTCCTGGTCTACTTCAACCACAATGGCCCGCATCTCTTCATCGGCGGCAATGCCCAATTCAGCCAAAATAACGCAGGCATTCTGGCCGAGATAGTCGGGACAAGGGCCGGTGCGCCGGTCATTGAGAACCACTTTCTCCAACTGGGGCAGCAGAGCGGGGTCCAAAACGTGCACATCACTGGCCGCCCGAAAAGCGTTCATCAGCGCGTCGGCGATACCGGCCGTGACCACCACCTCTTTCTCTGAAGTGCAAGGCATGTTGTTGTCAAACGAGTGGCCCAGGATGATGTCACGGGCCGCCTTGATAGGATCGGCCGTATCGTCTACCAGGACGGGGGGATTCCCGGACGCGGCTCCAATGGCCCGCTTGCCCGATTTCAGGGAGGCATCGACCACGGCCTTGCCGCCGGTGGCGCAGATGAGCGAGACCTGGGGATGGTGCATCAGGGTTTGGGCTACTTCGATAGTCGCTTCAGAAACGGCCGTTAGTAAGTTGGCCGGACCGCCCGCATTTTCAATCGCTTCGTTCAACAGATCCATTGTGGCCAGCGATGATTGCTGGCTGCCGGGGTGGGGGGCAAACACAACAGAGTTCCCGGCCGCTACCATGCTGATGGCGTTGTTGATCACGGTTGCGGTGGGATTGGTGACGGGCGTAATGGACAGAATAACGCCAAAGGGGGCGCACTCTTCCAGCGTCAGGCCATCATCGCCCACGTAGGCATCGTTGGGCAAAAATTCCACGCCCGGCGTTTTTTCAGCAACCAGTAGATTCTTGAGAACTTTGTCAGAGACACGCCCTTTGCCGGTTTCTTCCACGGCTAACTGGGCCAATTTTTGGGCGTTCTCAATTATCGCCTCACGCATGGCCTGGATGATCGCCTTACGCTGCGTCAGGCTGACGCGGCTAAAGCGGGTCAGGGAGGTGTGGGCCGCCTGCACAGCTTCATCGGCCGTTTCAAAGACGCCACGATAGTGGGCCGCACGGGGCAGTTCCCCAACACGGCCGTTCATCTGGGCCAGCACTTGCTGAACAATGGCTTCAATTTGTGATTCCTGTATCTTCATAGTCATGGTTTGTTCCTCTTAATATGCGGCCACCATTGCCTGGGCCACATCAATATCCTGCTCAACAGAGCCGCCGCTGACGCCGACCGCGCCGACCACCTTGCCCTCTTTGTGCAGGGGCAGGCCGCCGCCGACCAGCGTGATTTTGGGCAGGTTGACGTCAATGCTGTAGAGTGATTGGCCCGGTTGGGCCGCCTGGGCCAGTTCATGGGTAGGCAGACGCACGGTAGCGGCCGTATAGGCTTTATGGGGAGCCAGGGTAACGCTGACAATAAGGGCCTCATCCATACGGCGTGATTCGATCACGTCACCATTTTGGTCAACGACAGCCAGAACCATGGGCACGCCGATGGCCTCGGCTCGTTTGATGCCAGCTTCGACCAGGCGGTCGCAGTCGGTTAACGTTAAGGTTGTCATATCAATTTCTCCTGAAACATAAGGCCAGGCAGTCTCTTGCCCGGCACTGGCCAGTTCTGGCGGCAGGTTGGCCTCGATGGTGCGGATCAGGGCACGCTGTTCGTCAATGCGGGCCAGGACGTAAAGCAGATCAGAAAGGCGATTGACGTATTTCATCAGGTGGGGGTTGACGGCCTCGCTGCGGTTGAGCGAGATAAGCCGCCGTTCGGCCCGGCGAAACGTAGCGCGGGCCATATCCAGGGCGGCCGCCGCCTGAGAGCCGCCGGGCCGCACAAACTGACCCGTTTGTATCCACTCCTGGTTGTAATGGTCGATGATGCGTTCCAGCCTTTCTACCTGATGGGGCTGCACCTGGGGGATGTCAAAGCTGAGAGGCTTGCCCCCCGGCACAAAAGCTGCCTCGGACATCACGGGAATTAGCTCCCCTTGCAGGTCGATGATATGGCGGCACAGATCGTCATGCTGAGTGGTAGCGCGGGCCAGCCCCAGGGCAGAAGTACCTTCGTCCATGGTGCCATAGACTTCGATACGCAGGTCATCTTTATCAACACGCACACCGCCCAACAGGGAGGTTTGCCCGGCATCGCCGCCGCGTGTGTATACCTTACTACTCATTGTACGTATCCACTGAATCAATAATGCCCACAATAGCCACGTCTAGCGGGGCCTTGCGATGATCTTCGCTGACCACGCGAGCCGCGCCACCCTGGACCCATAAAACGATGTCGCCTTCACCGGCGCCCTGGGTGTCAACGGCTATCAGCCGGTTGTTGGTATCACGTTCGCCCAGGGGGTCTACTTCTTGAATGACCAGCAGCTTGAAGCCGGTCAGGGACTCTTCTTTTCGGGTGGCTACAACGGTGCCAATTACTTTTGCCAGGCGCATATTTCACCTCGATTTACTTGTTTATAAATTGCAGACGCAGGTTGCGCTGCCGCACGATGTCTTGGGCCAGGGCGGTCAGGCGGGTAGCCGCGGGCAGGTGCAGGTGTGACCCCGGTGTATAGGTGGACAGGTCGGCCGCGGTGAGAATAGTGGGAAAACGGCCGTTTTCCGTCAGCAGCGGTACGGCGGCGGGCATATCCGGGTCTGCCTGGGCGGTGCCGTGGAGCCGGTTGATAACGGCCGTGACAAACCCATCCGCCGGCACCAAATTGATGCCGAATTCAATCAGCGTACCCAGATAGTCCGACAGCTTTTGCCGCAGCGCCGGTGCGCCCGCAAACGTATCGCTAAATACCAGCCCCCCCTTGCCATAGGGGTCGGCCCCGTCACAGACGGCAATGACCGGCTTGTTGTTCAACAGCGCCCCCAAAATCAACGTCGAAAAAAGCGAATCCATCATGCCCAGCGCCAGCCGGGCCGACGTACTCATGGAAAGGGTGGGGACCAACAGCAGGTCTATTTTTCGTACCAGGCCGGGCGTGTCCACCCACTCATCAGGCCCGACGATGTGGCGGGCACCGGCCTGGCGCACGTTGTCCTCACCAACCACATGCAGGGCCGAGGCCGTCATGATGACCGTCAGATTGTGGTTGGCCTCGGTGAGCAGCCTGATCGTTTCCATACCGGCCACATAGCCGGTGCTGGCCCCGCTGAACAGGAGTAATACCCGCTGCGGCGGTACGGCCGTTGCCAATCGGGTTCGCACAAGGGCCACTACTTTGGCCACAATCTGGTCGATCATTTCCTGGTCTAGCGGTCGGTCTGTGTTGAGCATAGTCATAATAAGTTCTAGGCCTTTTATCGTAAAACTTAATACGTAACACGTAATGCGTAAGGTCTATCGGATTACGTTTCACGTTTCACGTTTTGCGTTTTACGTTTCACGCTTCACGTCTCGGTATTATCAGCGTGCCTATTTGCCCGCTGCGAATACCGACGGCGTTGCCTTCATCCGTGTCCAGGTGAACTTCGGTACGCCAGCCCGCTTTGGTGCGTACCAGAATGCCGTGCAGAGTGGTGGGGCGCGGTCCGTCAATCCGCAGATCGAGCAAATCCCCATTTTTGACGCCAAGCTGTACGGCCGTATCATCACTCATATGGATATGGCGGCGGGCAACAAACGCGCCCCCCTGACCCTGGCCGATGAGATCGACGTTACCTTCCGGCCCGACCAGGGTAATGGGTTGGCAGGCAGGGTCGGCACCATTGGTGGCAATAGGCAGCCTCATCCCCAGCACCAGGGCATCCGTTTGCGACAACTCTACCTGTGAATAGGGACGAGCTGGGCCGAGGACGCGCACTTTTTCAATGGCTCGTTTGCGCCCGACCACCATCACCTGTTCCCGCGCGGCATAGTAACCCTTTTGGTACAGTTCGTTAAAGATGGTCAGGTCGTGGCCTTTGCCAAACAGAATTTCTACATGCTCCGGGCAAAGGTGAACGTGACGCACCGAAATGCCGATGGGCACTTCCAGCTCCAGATGGCTGTTCCGCTCGACCGCAACCGGGGCAGCGCTTGCGGGTGATTGCCTGGCCACCAGGCGGCGCATGACTTCTTGAGAGATGCGCTCGACGTTAACCTGCGTCCCATTGACGGTTAAATTGGGTTGGCTAATGACAGTTTCCACGGTGCTGTTCCTCTTTACTCGACGATGTCGTCCATTTCGTCTTGTTTACGGTGGACAAAGCAGTAGTCTGAATTGGCCAGGGCCGGTAGTTTACAGCGGTCGCCCGACTTGGTGACGGCGCGGCACAGTGCCGGGGCCGGGTCACTGTCTGCGACTGTTACCTCGCTTACCGTTTCGACCATCGCTTCACTTGTAACTTCAGTCGTCGCTTCGGCGGTGGAGTCCGTTGGTTCATCTGATTCTGGGGTGGGTTCTGCTTTCTCCAGTTCCTCTTCTGCCTCTGCCTCGACTTCTGGCATGGCAACCGTTTCTGGCGCCCCGCGCCCCCGATCCAGGTTATCAATCAGGGCCTGGATTTCGTCATGTGGCCGCGCAATAATGTGCTGGCCATACACCTGGCCCATGCGTGAAGCCGCGGCCACACCGGCGGCCACGGCCGCTTTGACCGCGCCCACGCCGCCCGCCAGTTTGATGGTAATCTTGCCGCCGCCTTTGGTGTTCTCATACCCCAACAGGGTAACGTCGGCCGCTTTGACGGCGGCGTCGGCGGCTTCTATGGCCGTTGCCAGCCCAATTGTTTCTATTAAACCCAATGCTTTTTTCATCGGATACCTCTCTCTTGCAATTTTTGCACGACCAGGGCCACAATAGTGGTTAGCTGGGCCAGGTCGTCTGTGGATACAAGTTTATTTGTCTGGGAGACCGGATCTGCGTTTGTTTCTGCTTTTGATTCTGTTTCCATAGGCAGCGGTGCGGCCGATTGTTTTGGGGACGGCGGCGCATCCTCATCGTCGGCAAAACGAAACGGTTTACGCACCACCATGCGGGCCGCGTTAGCCCCCATGAGACGGCAGATAAACCTCGGCTGTTCGACCAATGGCTCTGACAGAACCGGTTGCTCAGGTGGCATGTGCATTTCATGCAAAACGGCCGTTTCCGCCGAAAGGGCCACGCCAATGTGAAAACGAGAGCTGCGGGCCGCCTCATAGGCCAGGGCAGTCAGATCGCCGGCCTGCCCCTCTACCTGACGGCAGGGCACGCCTTCCTCCTCAGCCCCCATATGCACCCAGCGATAGAGTGACACATCAGTGCCCGGCAGCAGAGTGACGTGGATACACGGCCGTTCGCTCATGCCGTCTTCCCTGCCTTCCGCTTCTCGTGATAGCTCAGCACCAGACCGGTGGCGACCGCATTGACCGGCCCTAATTCACCGCGCACGTTGGCCGTACCCACCACCGTGCCATAAATGGCCAGCTTATCCATCAACATCTGCGACAGCTCAAAGTCCTGACCAGAGCCGCCGACGATGGCTACAAACTCAATGTTGCGTAAATTACCCAGCGGAGCCACCATTTCCAGGGCACGCAGGCTGTTACGCAAAAAGACGCGCCGTTTGGCCTCGCGCCGCACCTCGCGGATACGTTCAATCGTGTGCTGGGTGGGGATAGGCACCAGGCCCGTCTTGGTAATCAGAGCCACCCGCCCAAACAGGCGCGGGTCCAGTGGCTCCTTAAAAAAGCGCACCGAATTATCCTCATTGCGAATGTGGAATAAGCTTTCCACCTTCGCCAGCGGATATTGCTTAATCTCCTCGGCCACGTCTACATTGGTGCCCGTGGGCAAATCCAGTTCCCGCTGCAGCAGCATCGAAACCATATTGCCCGCCCCGGCCAGATGGATACTCTTAACCGGCTGGCCGCGTACCATCAGCGCCGCATCAGTTGAACCAGCGCCCAGATCTAGAATTGCCAGCGGAACATCAATGCCTGGCGTGGTCAGTGCACCCAAAATGGCCATATTGGCCTCAACACCGCCCAGCTCGACGCGAACGCCGATTTCCTGCGCCAGCGCCAGGGCCAATCGCTGCATCAACAGTTGGTCCGTATTGACCATGACGGCCAGCCCGACCGCGTTTTCCATCGAGAATTCCTGGGCCATTCCGCCCGCTACTTGTTGGGGAACCAGACAGTCTACGGCCAGCACGTCCTGGATTCTTATCTCTGACAGCGGCTTTTCGGTCACGTCGCTCATCGTCTGGCGCACGCGCTCAATCATGCCGCCCACGTTGGTGCCGGCTTCACCGGTCACGTTGACCAGTTGGCCGACCTTTTTCAGCCCGACCATAATCGCCTCAGACCCGCCGTCCATTGCCACCGTAACCGTCTGGGTTTCGCTCACCAGCTTCAGGGTGCCGGCCGGGATGTGGCGGGTCTTCACGTCCCCTTCCGGGGTGCGAATCACTACGGCCGAGCGCAGGCCAATCAGCGCTTTGGCAATGGGAATCACCATTTGGGTCTCTTTAGGCGACAGGTCAAAGAGGGTGGCAATACCGTAGGGGTTGGACAACTGGCGAATGACCTGGCCATGTTCGCCCACTTCAACGGCGGCCAGCATATTGAGGGGCACCTGGTCAATCAGTCTAACTTCATCGACCAGCGGAATCGGTTTGGGCAGGCGATTGGCAATCAAAACGCCGTCATCGGCCTGCACAATGCCGGCCTGTACATCCACGCCCGCCTCCATCGCCCGCCGCATCAGCGAAGCGGCCACCTCAAAATCATACTCACGCGGAATGACGACGATAACCGGCTCGCCCCGCTTGACGGCAACCAGGTTCTTCAGGTGAACCGTTTGGCCCACGCCAATGCCCATACCGCCGGGTGAACCGGGGTTGTGGCCGATCATGGTAGATTCGGTGATGATGGTCTCGGTGATCGT
Source organism: Chloroflexota bacterium (assembly GCA_046484685.1). GTDB lineage: Bacteria > Chloroflexota > Anaerolineae > Promineifilales > Promineifilaceae > SLGK01. The sequence continues at coordinate 11,576 of JAWOIM010000550.1, forward strand.
TTCCATGGCGATGTCGCCGATGACCGGGGTGGCCTCGTTGAGCAGGGCCAGATCGATGTCGCCGACGGCCAGTCCGGCCGCCTCGGCCGCCCGGCGCAGAGCCAAAACCATGCCGGGGATGTTACTCAGCGTGCCTTTGATGCCGGTGGTGGGCACGCGGCTAGAGGCCAGGAAGCGCGGTGCAGCGTAGCTATCGCTTAGTTGGGCGATAGCCACCTCAGTTGTCGAATTTCCTACATCTATACCAGCAATAATCGTTGTCACCATGCGGTTTTCTTTGTCGGGCAGTCGTGTAGTCTGGGCACTGACGGCGCAGTGGCCAGACTACACGACCAGAGGGTTACTCTTCTTTAAGGACGTCGCGGGCCTCATAGACAGTAGCCGCCTCGCGCACAAAAGCGGCGCATACTTTGGCATTGAACTTGTTTTCCAGTTCGTCAGCCATAGCCAACAGTTCCGCCTTGCTGGAACGGTTGGGCCGGAGGGCGTTGTACATTTCCAGAACGCGCTCGTCAGGAACGCGGGTCAGTTCACCGGCGCGGCGCATGTTGATAGCCAACTGGGGCCGGCCGATGCTTTCCGCAATCTGGGCCTGGTATTCCAGCGTCTGGGGGGTAATGCGAATCTCATCGGCCTGGATAGCACCTGACATGATGGCGTCCAGGGTGATGTCATCCAGGCTTTTGCCGGTGGCCGTTTTGACCAGCTCGGGCCGTTTTTTGGATAGGGGGTAATCGGCCTGGTAATGGAGGGAACGGCCGTTGCTGCTAACGGGCGCCGCGGGTGTCGCTTTGACGCCGTTCATTTCAGCCAGAACCTCTTTTACAATTGCCGCAATTAAATCTTGTTGTGCCACGTTACCTTACTCCTTGATAAATGGGACACGGATTTGGTGGCAGTGAGGGAGCGTGTCCCGTCTCTCCACCATCATCCGCGTCCGACTTAACTAAAGCGGACTTCCAACTCGACCGGCTTCTTGCCTTTGACCACAAATTCCGTCTCGCGGATGTGGAACACAGCGGCAATCGCCTGGTATTTGGGCCGCGCCATTTGATCGTTCATCTGGGGCACCGGCGCGGGGGAATCGCCCTTGGCATAGCGAGCCGAATTACGGCCGATGTGCCGGTAGGTTTCCAGAGTGATCACCGGTGCCTGTGGAAACAGCTCGATATTTTGCAGCGGGAACAGATCGCGTTGGTGAATCACGGTGGTGCCACGGGATTGGATACCAATGGCAATGCCGGACCCACATAGCTCTGCACCACGCTTGCCGATGAAGGCCACGTCAGACGTATGCCAGACACGGATCACACGCGCTTTTAAGCCTTCTTCCTCGATGCCGGCCATGATTTCGCGTAGGACGGTGGCATGGGGCACGCCGGTAATAGTTTGTTGTTTCAATTTGTCACCAAAAGCGGGGGCCAGGGCAATGACGACTTCATCAGCCGCGGTGCCTTGCCGCGCTTCGCCGATTTCGCGCAAGCTCATCTTGGCGGAACCGTTGGTGGGGAATACGGTAGGGGTGGAAACGGCCGTTGTCCCGTTACCAGCCATCACTTGGGTCAGGATTTCTTTGACAACGTCACGTACCATTGCTTCATTTATCTGGGCCATGGATATTGCTCCTTAAATGTCCTCTGGACTCATCGCGTGGCGAATGTCGGATAACTGTTCCCAACGTTCACCCTGCAAGCGGTAGCCGGTACCCGGTCCCTGGTAATCATTCAGGTCGTTGATTGCTGCCACGACGTTGAAATCTTTGTCCAGGATGGCCGATGTATGCAGATAGTCACCTGACACGCGCTGTTTCTGAATATTCAATACGGCTTCAGCCACGTCCTTAAAGCCGCGCTTGGCCAGGGCTTTGACCACATCCACGCCGGTGACACCTTGTTTGAGCATCTCTTGGGCGGCTTTGGTGTCTTGCACCTTGTCCCGGTCGGGCATGTCCTTGCTGCCATGAGCATAGGTAGCGGCTTCTACTTCGTCATCCGTAATAGCCGGCAGACCCAATTCAGCAAAGACTGCCTGCAACGCTTTGGCCCCCTTGTGGCGTACCTCAATGATTTCTGCTTCGCGCACCGGGCGCAGCCCACCATCTACCTTCAGGTCGCGCTGCAAGATGAGGAAGTCGTCGTAATCGTCAGAGTCGAAGTTGGAACCGGCGAACATGTTGTCATAGTTGGGGACGGCGCTGTAGCCAGAGAAGATAAAGTCAGTGCCGGGTAAGAACTGACCCATCAGACGGGCCGTACGGCGGAAGGGGGAGTGGGAGAAGGTCTGGTCATTGCCAGAGGCTACTTCCAGGTCGAGGCAGGTGGTGACCAGATTTTCGGCCAACACAGCCCGAATACCACCGGGCACGCCGCCGGGCACGCCGATGCAGCTAATAGAGCCGTTCTGCAAGCCCTGCACCCCGGCTGCCTTGGTGATCATGACGCACTTGATCTCCAGATAGAGCATCGACTTCCCTTCGGCATAGGCCATCTGTACTTCAGAACCGGTGCCAGAGGTGTAGCGCATTTTCAGACCGCGAGAGGCATAGGCCGAGGCCAGAAAGCCTTTCGACCAGGGGGTGTCGTCGCCATCAACAAACACTTTTTCAGTGCCGTAGACAGAGACGGTTTCGGCGTAGGCGGTCAGACCGCGCAGACCGAGTTGCAGTTCCACCGATTCTTCCAAAGCATCCTGACTGAGGGCACCGGGACGGCCGACCTGCCCGCCCACTAACAGGGCCAAGGCGTTCATGGGGCCGTAGTTAAAGACGGCGACAGTGGTTTCAATTTCATCAAAACCGTAGTAGGTTGCTTCGGCCGCATCGGCCGCTAACAGAACCGGGTTATCTTGTAAGTTGGTGACGTGTGCCTGGTTGCCGGGGGTGCGGCGGGCGCGCATTTTCTGCATGCCCATCATCATTTCCACCACGTTTAGCTCGTCCATAACGGCCGCAATTTTGGCGGGCGTCAGGCCAGAGAAAACTTTGACAACTTCGGCGCGGGGTACGTTGATATCTACAATTTTACGGGCGATGTCCACACAGGGAATCGCCATCATCTCTTCGGCAATCTGCGTATTGATGGCGTAATTGGCGATGAACAGCTCGTTAAAGTCGAACTCTTCACGCTTTTTACCATCCATCTCGACGATGACGCCGTTTGCAACTTTAATGCTGGGTTGTGGATCGTTGGGGCTGCCCATAGCCATGAGGCCAACTTCGGGCCATTCAGTCACAAAACCATCTTTGTTGACTTCCCGTGCGTCCAAAACCTCGAATCTTTTTTGTCGTTTAGCCATCGTGCATTAACCTCCTATGCGGGGCCTGATTAGATATAGGGAACGCCCAGGCTGGCCGGCTCTTCGCCGAGTGAACCTAAGAGTTTGACGCCAACTTCGCGGGCGGTAAGGATGGCCTGGCGCACGGCTCCGGCGTCACCGCTAAAGAAGCCGATCACTTCGTTGCTGAAGGATGTGCCTTTGGCGGGACTGGCGTAGCCAATAACGTCTACATCGGCCGATTTAACGGCCGCATCAACCATAATGACACCGATACCGGCCGGCGCACCGACGCAGAGGCCAAAGGCGCGGCCGATAGGCGCACCAAACGCCTTTTCGCAGGCAAAACTGGCGCGGGCAGTGTATTGCAGTTCGATATGGCCGGCATCATTGGCATAAACATCACCAAAAGTGCGGTCCAGGTCTTTGAGCGCCACTTCGATGGCGCGGCGGGCGTCGGAAACTTCTTCGGCCCCAAAGATGATAAGCGAGCCGTGTCCGGCGCCGCCTTTGGTATCGCGAGCCAGCTCAACGGCGACCACTTCGGTGTTGGTGGCTTTGACGGCCTCGTCAGCGGCCATAATCTGGGGACCGGCACCGACGCGCGCGCTCAGAATGCCGATAGAGCGGTACTTGGCTTCCAGTCCCATCTGCTCGTGTACAACGGGATCCAGGTTGGCAATGACGATGCCGATGGTGTCCCCAAAAGCGGTGCCAACAAATTCGGTCATACCGGGATTGGCAAAAGCAGTGGCCGGTGCGGCCGGTGCGGCTCCGTTACCACCAACCTTTTCCATAACTTGCGCGACAATCGTGTCTAAAAGTTTTTCATCCATTATTTAATATCACTCCCTTACGAAAGGACACAGATTAGACTTTCTGTATGGGTTCTGTGTCCGATTCATTTTCTGGGGTTAGGGCGGGCGCAAGCAGGCATCGCCGTCACTCACGCCCTTCACTTTAACCCTGGATTGGGTGAAGGGCAGCCGAAGCTACTCCTTCTTCAGCGGCAGTAAAGCTTCGGTATCGGTATGGGGGCGGGGAATGATGTGTGTAGACACGACTTCGCCAACCCGCTTGGCCGCCGCGGCACCGGCGTCGGTAGCAGCTTTAACAGCCCCCACGTCGCCCCGTACCATGACTGTGACCAGTCCGGAACCGATTTTCTCCATGCCGATCAGCGAGACGTTAGCTGCTTTGACCATGGCGTCTGCCGCCTCGATCATGGCTACCAGCCCGCGTGTTTCGATCAAACCGAGTGCTTCTCCTTGAGGTTTTGCCATTGTTGTTCTCCTTTAAACAATCAATTATGGTGGTTTAGTAGATATGCTCTGAGTTCAGAGATGCCTAAACCGGTAAACGCTGATACGGAATAAATTTCACCAGTTACACCGGCCTGACGCAGCAAGGTGGTTGCTTGCTCAATGTTGGCTTCAGACGCATCTATCTTGGTGATCACGCCGATGGTGGGCTGGGGAAACATCAAAAAGTAGTGAGGCGGAAAATGGACATCGGTGCGGGTGGCGTCTTGAACGGCCACCAGCAGTTGGGCGTCGAAGGAAGTGGCCGTCAGGTTGCGGCGCAGGTGGCCCATTTCCACAAATTCGCCGGGGATGTCGATACCCCAACCGGAGTAGTCGATCATCTGGGTTTTGCGGGTTTGCCGGGGGTCTTTGTCTTCCAGGGCGCGAATGAGCGTAGTTTTGCCGACGCCGATGCCGCCAATAAGCATGAAACGCCAGGGGCGAGCCTGGGCTGTGTGGGGTATGTCGGTGAACCGAACTTTTTGTGACATCATCTCAGGTACGGGTAATGGGGGCGGGATGGAAGTTTAGCACTTCGTGCAGGCCCCGATTGGCTGCTTCTATGGCCAGGGTGACGCTTGATAAACGGCCGTTTACCACCAACGTCCCACTAAATCGATCCAAAAATCCAATTTCCACATCGGCCGCCTTGAGGGCCAGGTCGCCGGCAATAATAGCGCTCTCACCAGGGGTGATGGTCATAATGCCAATGGCCTCGGCCTCGTTAAGACCCACCCGCTGACAGAGAGGCCTGTCCGGGTTGGCGATAATGTGGGCAATCGTGACCTGCCGGCCAGGAACATACTCCTGAATGATTCGGGTGGAGATGTGGCCGGGGGCAGTCGTGGGTTTTTCATATGGGTCAGTCATAGTTACACATGATAACGGCGGCGCGGGCCGGTCACAATTCACAGATCGGTGTTCTTTTTACACAATTCAACGCTTTCTGCTTTCTGCAGTGGGTACAATTTGCTCGAAGCAGGGCCAAGACGGGGTAAAAGCGGTGTCGGAAAGGGGTTAAGGGGTCAAGGGAAACGGCCGTTACCAACAATCAGGCTGACCGCAGCACCCTATTACCATAGAAAAGTGCATAGCCAGCATCGTTTTGTGCATTGTGGCATACCGGGCAACCTTTTATGATGGTACAAGGTAAAAGAAGCGGATGTCTTCAGGACTCTGAAGCGTTTAACGTGAAGCGTGATGGGCTTCGCCAACTGGTCACTTATCACGTTTCACGTTTCACGGGCTGTCAATTCCTAAAGAGCTTACCAAACGAGGTATATATGTTAGCTGTTGTTTATCACGGACCGGACCAACTGCGCCTGGAAAAGCGATCCAGGCCCACCATCCAGGCCCCCACCGACGCCATTGTTCGCATTACAAAAACAACGATTTGTGGTACCGACCTGGCCATTTTGAAGGGCGGGGTCGATACCGTTGATCCCGGTCGCATCATTGGCCATGAAGGGGTGGGCATTGTGGAGAGCGTGGGCAGCGGCGTGGCCCAGCTCAAGCCGGGCGACCGGGTGCTGATTTCTTGCATTACGGCCTGTGGCTACTGCCAAGCCTGCCGGCGCGGCATTCCCTCAAACTGCGCCAACGGCGGCTGGATTTTAGGCAACACCATTGATGGCTGTCAGGCCGACTACGTGCGCGTCCCCTTTGCCGACAACGGCCTCTACCACATCCCCGACTGCATTGATGAGGAAGTGGCCCTGATGTTGTCAGACATTTTGCCAACCGGCTTAGAGGTGGGCGTGATGAATGGGGATGTGGCCTTTGGCGACGTGGTGGCTATTGTGGGGGCCGGTCCGGTGGGGCTGGCCGCGCTGCTGACGGTCCAGTTTTTCGCCCCGGCCGAAGTGATTGTGGTCGATGTGGATGATTACCGGCTGGCGCTGGCTAAAAAGCTGGGAGCAACGGCCGTTATCAATAACCGCGACAACCAGGCCAAAGCCGAGATTTTAGCTCTGACCAACGGCCGGGGAGTCGATACGGCCATCGAAGCGGTCGGCCATCCCCTGACCTGCAAACTGGTGCAAGAGATTATCGGCATGGGCGGTACCATCGCTAATATCGGCGTCTACAGCGAGAGCGCCGAGCTGCACAAACAAAGCCTGTGGGTCAAGAATATCACCATTCGCATGGGGGTGGTCAACACCACCACCATTCCCCTGCTGCTGAAAACCATTCAGGGGGGCAAGCTGGATCCCGGCCAGCTCGTGACCCATCGCTTCCCGTTCAGAGAGGTGCTGACGGCGTATGAGATCTTTCGCCACGCGGCCCGGGAGCAGGCGGTCAAGATTGTGCTAAATACGGGCGAGACTGAGGAAACGGCCGTTGCCCGCTACAGCGGCTATAGAGGCTATAGCGAAGAAGATTTGATCGAGATGATCGTCGGCCAGGTGGTGGACCGTCTGGAAAGTAACAGGCCCAGGATACCATGATTCTAACCATCAACTGCGGCAGCTCTACCATTAAATACCAGCTATTCAGCAACGATGTCGCTCAGTCCGTGGCCAGCGGCATCGTCAGCCGCATTGGCGAAGCCGACGCCTATTTTCAACACCAAAGCCAGACACAAACGGTTAAAAAGCATCTACCCGTGCCCGACCATAATGTGGCTTTTCAAATATGCATAGACAATCTGTTGCACCCGACGTATGGGGCGATCGACAAGATCGAAGCCATCGAGGCGGTGGGCCATCGGGCCGTGCATGGGGCCGACCTTTTCGTAGACTCCACGGTGATCGATGAGGCGGTTATTGCCAAACTGGAAGCATGCGTGCCCCTGGCCCCGCTGCACAACCCGGCCAACCTGATCGGCATTCGCGGCGGCATGGACCTGCTGCCCCACGTGCCCCATGTGGCCGTATTTGATACCGCCTTCAACCAGACGATGCCGCCCCAAGCCTATCTCTACGCGCTGCCCTACAACCTGTATGAGCAGCACAAGATTCGCAAATATGGCTTTCACGGCACCTCGGTGCGCTATGTGAGCCAGCGGGCGGCGGCGCTGCTGCAACGGCCGTTATCAAGCCTGAAAATGGTCGTGGCCCACCTGGGCAACGGGGTCACGATGACGGCCGTGGCCGGCGGACAGGCGGTCGATACCACCATCGGCCTGGCCACCTTTTCCGGCGTCATGATGGGCACACGCTCCGGCGACATCGACCCCGGCCTTATTTTTCACCTGCACCGGCAGTTGGGCCTGTCCCTGACCGAGATTGAAACCATGCTCTACAAGCAGAGCGGTCTGCTGGGCGTTTCTGGCCTCAGCAACGATATGCGGACCATTACCGAAGCGGCACAGGCGGGCAACGGCCGTTGTCAACTGGCCATGGAGCTATTTGCCTACATGGCCACCAAATACCTGGGGGCGTTTGCCGCAGCGATGGGCGGGCTAGACGCGCTGGTCTTTACCGCCGGAATCGGCGAGAACAGCCCGGAGATTCGGGCCTTGATCTGCCAGAACCAGGCATTTCTAGGCATTGAGCTGGACCCGGTGGCCAATCAGCAGGCCGTCGGCGGGCGGGAGTTGGTGATCAGCCGGGCAGAGGGGAAAACGGCCGTTCTTGTTGTGCCCACCAATGAAGAAAAGATGATCGCCCTGGACACGCGGCGGCTAGTTAATGATGAGTAACTTTTTATGAATCCTGAACTGGACACAATTTTGGCCCAGGCCGCTGCGGTGCTGAATAAACGGCCGTTGCGCCCCGACTATGGCGGACCGGTTTATGTGGGCGTCGATTTGGGCACGGCCTATACGGTACTGGTAGTGCTGGATGAGCAAAAACGGCCGTTGGCCGGTCGCTACCAGTTTGCCCAAATTGTGCGCGACGGGCTGGTGGTCGATTACATCGGTGCCATTCAGCTCCTCAAGCAGATGAAAGCCGAGATTGAGGCCGACCTGGGCTTCCCCCTGACCAAAGCGTCCACCACCTATCCCCCTGGCGTACCCCTGGTCGAAGTCAAGGCGACTCGCAACGTGCTGATTGGGGCCGGTCTGGAGTGCAGCCACTTTATCGACGAGCCAACGGCGGCCAACGCCCTGCTGCAAGTGGCCGATGGTGTGGTAGTCGATATCGGCGGCGGCACAACCGGCATCGCCGTGGTTGAAAACGGCCAGGTTGTCTATACGGCCGATGAAGCCACCGGCGGCACCCATTTTTCGCTGGTGGTGGCCGGTGGGCTTAACATCCCCTTTGCCGAAGCCGAACAGATCAAGATCGACCCGGCCCGGCAGCAAATGGTCGCCTCCATGGTCTATCCGGTCATGCAAAAGGTGGGCGGTATCGTTGCCCGCCATATCGCCTCCTTCCAGGTAGAGACCATATACCTGGTCGGCGGCACCAGCAGCATGGCCGGAATCGCCGATGTGGTGGCAGAAATGACCGGTGTTAATACCATCACGCCACCCCATCCCATGTTTGTCACCCCCATTGGGGTGGCCATGCTTGATCGGTAAACAAAGTGTAACCAGATTCAGACCTGACAGGTTTCGGCAAGCGCTTCGGACTAACAACTGCCTTTTGAAAAACCTGTCAGGTCTCAAATTGATGCCAATGAGAGAGTAACTTATGGCTAAAAAAGAACGTCTTATCGTTGTGGGCGGCGTGGCGGCCGGTATGAGTGCCGCCGCCAAAGCCCGCCGCATCAATCCCCATATCGAGATTGTTGTTTATGAAAAATCGGGCTATATCAGCTATGGGGCCTGCGGTTTTCCTTATTATATCAAGGGAGAGGTGGCCGATATTGAATCGCTGCTGGCTCGCACCCCGGCACAAATGGCCGAGCAGGGCGTGATGGCCCATACCCGGCATGAGGTACAGGCCATTGATGCCGGCCGTCGTATTGCCGCTATCTATGATCACACCACCGGGCGCAAACGATTTGAACCCTGGGACAAGCTGATTCTGGCAGCCGGGGCCAGCATGACACGGCCGTCTATTCCCGGCATTAATCTCAACGGCATTTTTACCTTGCGCACGGTAGAAGATGCGCTGGCCATCCGCCGCTGGCTGGAAGAGACAAAGCCGCGCCACGGCGTCATTGTGGGCGGTGGCTATATCGGCCTGGAAATGGCCGAGGCGCTGGCGGCCCACGGCGTGGCGGTCACGATTGTAGATGCGGCCGATCAGCTTATGTCGTCGCTGGATGTGGAGATAGCGGCTCTGATTCAGGCTGAACTGGCAGCGGCAGGGATAGAAATTCGTCTGGACGAAATGGTGCAGTCGTTTATCGGGGAGCGGCTGGTTACGGATATTACGCGGCGGGTGACGGCGCTGGTGCAGGGACAGGGGGGTGGTGGTGTAAACGGCCATTTGCGCGTGCGTGAAGTAGTGACTGACAAACAAAGCTATCCGGCCGATCTGATCATCTTTGGCGTAGGTAGCCGCCCCAATGTGGCCCTGGCCCAGCAGGCGGGGGTAAAACTGGGTAAGACCTCGGCCGTGGCCGTAGACGCCCGACAGCGAACCAACGTGCCCAACATTTGGGCCGCCGGGGCCGTGGCCGAAGCCTTTCACCGGGTGTTGGGCCAGCCCATCTATTTCCCGCTGGCACAGGTAGCCAGCAAACAAGGGCGCGTGGCCGCCGTCAACGCGGCCGGCGGCGAGGCTTCTTTTGCGGGCACGGTAGGAACGGCCGTTGTCAAAACCTTCGATCTGGAAGTGGCCCAAACGGGCCTGAGTGAAAAGGCGGCCCGCACAAAGGATTGGGATGTAGACAGCGTTACAATTGAAGCCACCTCACGGGCACACTACATGCCGGGCCAGGCCCCCATTCATCTGAAACTCGTCTTTGACAAAAACACGCAGCGCGTGCTGGGATCCCAGATGATAGGCAAAGAGGGCGTGGCCCAGCGCATCAACGTCATTGCCGCCGCCTTGCAGGCTGAATGGACCATCCGCGATCTGGCCGGGCTTGATCTGGCTTACGCGCCGCCCTTCGCCCCGGTATGGGACCCCATCCTGGTGGCGGCTAACGTGGCTAATAGAGACTAACGGGCTACTGATCAGCCTGGCGATAAGCGGCCGGCGTCATTTCCAACTGGCTTTGGAAGTGGCGGTAAAAATTAGTGGCGTGGGGATAGCCGACGGCCTCGGCAACGGCCGTTACGCTCTGGTCAGTAGTACGTAACAGCTTCTTGGCCTCTTCCAAACGAATCCTGGTCAGATACTTCGAGTAACTCAAGCCCACCCGCTCCTTTAGCTGCGTACTCAGGTAAGATGGACTCAAATTAACGGCCTCGGCCACCGCTTGCAGCGAGATGTCGGCCTGATCAAAATGCGTTTGGATATAGGCGATGGCCTGCTGTACCGCATCGGGGCGTTCTGACAGCGACTGAACCAGCGTCAACGTTTCCGCCAGGCTGTTCAAGGCCCAGGCGCGAATCTCAGGCCCGCTGTGCTGCAAAGCCAACGCCCGTATTTGCTGGTGCAAAACCGACAACGTCTTTGGCTCAGAGGCTCCAATATTAATAATGCCCCAGGCCGTCAGTGTGACCATTTCGGCGCAATGATTCTTGATGGCTTCGGGTACGTTGCTGTACTGCTGTGACAAATAATCCACGATGTCGTTGACCAGCCTTTGAGCCTGCTGCTGCTGGTTGGTTTGCACTGCTTTAACCAGCTCGCGCTCTTTTTCCACCAGGTAGAATGAGGGTTCGCTCTGGTCGGGTAAATCCTCTTGAATGTCGTCAATACCCACCACTTTGTTACCTTCCAGGCGGCTGTGATAGCGGCGGGCCAGGTTGGCCTCGGCATAAGACAAAGGGATCGAGGCAATGTCCATATACCGTTTGCCCACGCCGATGGTAACGGTAAAGGGCATGGTGTCGGCAATGGTCTGGCGTATTTTCTCACCCAGGGCGTGCACTTGAACGGCCGTTGCCAACGTCTGGTCCGAAGAAATAATGGCAATAATTCGGCCCGGTTTACTGTAACCCACAACCGCCTGACGGTGATCAGGCAACAGCCCGCGCACTGCTTCTACTAAAGTGGTGTAGAGCTGTTGCAGTTCAACGGCCGAGCAGTTATGGGCCAGGCGGTCAAACCCATCCACTTTACACACCAGCACCACCGGCCAGGTCAGCCGTTTACCCAGATATGACAGGCTGTCTGAAACCGTCAGCTCATCATACATCGTGCCCCGTATCAAATTTTCTACCAGGTTGGTTTCAATCACCGGCAGCGTTTTTTGCAGCGAATCCTTCACCATGGCCACCGTGCGTAAATCCCGCCGCTCTGCTTTTATCTCTTCATTAATTTCTTGCAGCAATTCAAGTAATTTATGAGGGCGCACCGGCTTGAGCAAATAGTCTCGCACGCCCAGCTTCAACGCCTTTTGCACGTATGAGAAATCGTTGTAGGCCGTCAGCATCACAAATTTTGCCTCCGGCTGCTCCTGGCGAATCACGTCAATAGCCTGCAAGCCATTAAGTCCGGGCATTTTAATATCGAGTAAAATAATGTCCGGCTTATATTGTTTGGCCAGCGCCACTGCCTCCCGCCCATTCTCCGCTTGCCATATTGGCCCAAAGCCACTTCCTTGCTGGCTCAGAATACGCAACAAGGCGGACCGGATGATGGGTGCGTCATCTGCAATCAAAATACTGGACATGGTCACTTATTGAACGGGTTCTAAAACAACATCTTGAATAGCGATGTCGATTTGACCAAAGTCTGAAAGGGACGGTTCCAAACAGTTTAGGGGCAAGACTTCCTGTGCCGCTTGGGACTTAATCTGTCTGAGATCCAAATAGTTAGCGCCGTTGCCAAAGTCTATTTGATTGCCCAGCCCAATCGTTGACAGGCGAGAAAATTCCGTTTCGGCTAGCTGAGACGGTATCGCTTCTCCTGCTAGATTAAAGGTAAGACGCAGCGTTGTGCCCGCGTCGGGGGCACTTTTTATGGTCACGGCAACGGCCTGGCCAAATTCCCCAACCAGCCGGTGAAAGACATTTTGCAAGCCTAAAGAAGACTCATCACCGGCAAAGGCCCCCGTTTGTAATGAGGTCAATACCTCCTGAGATATACCGACCCCGTCGTCAGATACCTGGAGTATTAAGGCATCATCTTCCCTATATCCCTCCACCTTGATCGTTACCGGGCGGGTTAACGGCTCTAGCCCGTGAATCACCGCATTTTCAACCAACGGTTGCAGCACCATGCAGGGAATCTCAAATCGTTTCAGGTCGGGATCAAGCGTTACCTCGCTTTGCAAACGCTGGCCAAAATGAATCTTCTGGATAGCCAGGTATTGCTCGATCATCTCTACTTCTTCACCCAGTTCAACCGTGGCCGACATATTACGCAGGCTGTAGCGTAATAGATCACTCAGACTGTAGGCAATTTCCTCGGTGCGGGCGGCATTTTCTTCCAAAGCTGTGTAGCTCAACAGGGTGAGCGAATTGAATAAGAAGTGGGGGTTGATTTGGGCTTTTAGGGCACGCAACTGCGCCTCTTGCAGGGCTGCTTGCAGTGCGGCCCGCTCCTGGGTTTCTTGCAGCAGTTGGGACTGAGTAAGGCTGGCTGCACCCTTTTCGATAACGTGGTTGGCTGTGAGCGAGAGCATCTCTACGGCCGCTTTGAAACGTTCTCTGGACAGCGGTTCGATTTTACGCAGCTCTGCCTCTAACTCAGCGGCCGGCAACCCAAGTGGCACGTTGCGTGCCAAAATATCCTGGACAAAGGTTTCGGGATCGTCGGCCGGAATGACCTGACCGCACAAAATACAGCCAACATATTGGCCATCAATAATAAGGGGCGCGGCTGCGTCCAGTAAACCGCCGGCGCATTTGTAAGCATACGGCTTCTGTTGGGCGTGGGCAATGCGTCCTCCTTCCGCATCACAGCGCTGACAGCGAACCAACCCGATCGGCGTCGAGCGGATCATCTGGCATACTTTACAAAAATTGCTGGTGCGCGTGATGGGTTTGCCCTGGCGGTCAACGGTAACGGCTGCTACGCCCATGGCTTCGGCAAAGGTATCTTGCAGGCGTTGCAGTAAATCAAGATCAACAAAATCGGCGATATGAAGTTCAGGCGTCTGCATCAGTATCCCTCGCATATTACTCAAAAGAGTGGCCCAGTAAACGGCCGTTCCTTCCGCGAGGAGATACTCTTCATTACAGTCAGGCAAAGGAGGGGCTCTGGCTTCGTCAGGGTTGACCCCGTTGTCAGGGCCGCTTGACGTTACAGTTGCGGGACAGCGCCGGAATTCTTGCCTGCTGCCAGTAAGTCACCGGGCTTCACCCTCATAAATGGGTCGAAAGACCTTGCGTAATGCTCAGCGAGAATGATCCTTGCCTATTCTCCAAATGATTATCTTCCATTATATCTTTGTTTCAGGTTGTGCGGGTATAGACAATTGCCTTATTTTACCCTGACAAAAAGCACTAACTGGTAATGTTTTCATCGGTATACTATATTTATAGCATGCTTTATTGGAGCTTGGCTCGCAACCGTGCGACCTCCCGACAAACTCTGGAACAGGAGACAAGAACAAGGGTGAATAACAAAACAACCTCCTTTTTTGAACTTTTTTATGGAGTGAGAAGACTGCTTTTACTCACGTTCTATCTGGTTTCGGTCATCGCCTTTGGCCTGGTAGTTCTCGTCTTGTTAAATATCGCCCAGGTTGCTGTACCATGGCAGGTGCTCGTTTCTTTGCTGATTTTTGTAGCCAGCATAGGCGGCGGCGCATTTTTGTATGTTCTGCTTGAGCTACCAAAGATTGGCTATGACTTTGATAAGATCAAGAATGACATAGCGTCGGGAAATATCAAATCTCCTGAACAATTTTCCCGGCGTGTCGTTGACTTATTGTGTCGCTACTTCTCCTTTACATTCTTCTCGGTTGAGTATGCCTTTATCAAAGTTCAGCAGAAAAAACTGATTGCCTCTGATCAAGTGATTTTAGACGACCTCAGCGCGGCCGAACTGAATCAATTGCTAAAGCTTTCCCAAGATACGGAAGATGTGACGTATGTTGGCAAATACACTATTAAAGGCACGGCCTATCATCTTCATCTGATTCCGATATATTTTGGGCAGGAATGGCTTGGGTATATTGGCATATTTACCCACCAAAGATTGTGGAGAATATTCACCCGTTTTTTGGTAGATTTTGAGAACAATTATGTGGATGACCAGCTTGTCCATGTTCTAGACTTGCAAAAACAGGTAATCCAGAAGCAATTTTATCGGGAAATTAATGTTTTTTCTGACAAGATTGCCCAACAGGTTTACACTTCAATTGACGAGTATTTGAGAGATATTGTGGAATTTCTCGTAAGCTATACTCAATGTGTTGGTGGTCTATTTGCTACGATTTATCAGGAAGATTGCGTAACCACATTTACCAGGCCAGTTGATAAGAAAGGTATTGAAGCCCATTATCGTCACCGTTTTAACAAGGGTGGGGCAGTTATTCAGCCCGGTATTGTTTCTGACCCTGCCGTCCCCTTTGATGCTGTTTTTGAACTGCCCATTTTCCTGGACCAATTGCAGGGCATACTGCTCCTTTTTGATGATGACCCAGACAACTTCACCTATTTTTTCAATACTTTGATAGAGATAGAAAGTATTAAACTGCACAGTGACCTCAGGAATTTGGCAATCCAGTTGGATACACCTGTCGCAACCACTGGGTTTGTACTCGCATGAGGAGAGATCGCTCATTGCCTACTAGAGGGAAACCATCTCCTCGGTCAGATAAGCCATATTTTGAATGCGCCCATCGGCCAGCAAGGCGGCATCCACCAGCCGCAGCGCAAAGTCGGCCGGTTGGTCCACCGCCCAACTGCCGCCGCGAGCATCCAGCCGGTAGGCACGTCGGGGATAAACTTGTAGGGTGGGGGGTGTGCATACGGCCGTTATCTGCTTGGACCAGGCCGCATCCACGTGCAAAACCAGCCCCTCCAGGCCGGATTGCGCTTTTTCGTATAGCACAACACTTTGCCACCAATCGGCCATCTGCTGCCGCGCCTGCGCATCGGCCCGGCCCCCTACAAAGGCCCGATGGCCATACCAGGCCACGGCCGTTTGCGGCGCGTCCGGATCATCGGCAAAAACCCGGCCCGGCGTCCGCCCGGCCAAGATAGAATCGGGGGTGAGATAGTGGGTGAGGGGGGCAAATAACGGCCGTACGCTATCGTACTGCGCCGGTGTCAGCTCTTTCATGTATCCTCCGTGAGGGAAATGTCGAGGCAGGGCACATCGTTTTCAATCCGCTGCCGGCGACCACGCATAAACTGGGCCGTCCACGGGTGATCGTCAATATGCTCCGGTCCCACATCACGCATAATGACGCTGTATAGATCGATCTCGCGCAGCTTCATAAAATGCGGGATTTCGGCCAGCCAGTGCTCCTCCAGGTGATTTTCCTGCCGGTAGCCGCGCCAAAAAAGGGGCCAGAAGAATCGGCCGAATGCCTCGGCATCTGCCCGGTTGGTGACGGCATAAAAGAGCACCATCGCCAAATCATAGGCAAAGTGACCATAAACGCAGTCGTCAAAGTCGAACAGGGTGATACGGCCGTTTTCATCCACAAAAAAGTTACCGGCGTGGGCGTCTTGGTGAATCATGCCGTAGCTTTCCGCGTCACGAGGCAGGGCCAGCAGATGGTCAAAGACGATCCGGTACCGCTGCGCCACGACGCTCTTTGCCTGAGAGAGCGCCGCATAGACGTCGTTGTTGATGGGATCGTGCCACTGCGGTCGCTGCCAGGCGGGGTTGGCGGGACGGTATTGTTTGCTCAGGGCATGAATGCGGCCCAATAAACGGCCGTAGTTGACCATCAGTGCTTCGCTCCAGCCGCCCATCTCACTCACCCCACCACCGGGGGCGCGGACAAAGGCAGTCGCCAGGAACTGCTCGCCCTGACCGTCGTCAATCAGCTCCACCAGGTTACCGTTTTCCGAAAGCACGGCCTGGGCCACGCTCGCACCCCCGGCCGCCAGGTAGTTGATCCAATCCACCTCGCCGCGAATCAGGTCGGGCGAGCGCCGCAGGCTGTGGCCGAGGCGCAGGATGTAATCCTGGCCGCCCTGGGCAAAGGCATAGATGAAGCTTTCAAAGCCATCCAGCAGGTGCATATCGGCGGCGGCAATGGCGTAACGCTGCCGTGCCTGGTGCAAAATCTCGTCGTTGTATCTGTCTTTGATTCGTTTTTCCATGCCACAATTTTACGCAATCGCGGGGTTTTGTCGCGGCCTGATTGGTGGTTTCCTATTGGGGTTGGCTGTCGAGGGGCCGGAAACGGCCGTTTGGCCACCCTACAGGAGGAGGTCAGTGGTCATAAAGAATATGGTGATCCCGCGCACGGCAACCTCCTTGCCGGTTGGCGCCAGAGCAGCCACATCTGCTACCCGTACCAGCGATTCCCCCAAACCCTCGTTGACCAACAAGGT
>JAWOIM010000614.1:0-8407 GCA_046484685.1 Chloroflexota bacterium
CGGGCGCCAATGGTTTGCACCGTGCCGGCGTCTTCGGCACCGGCGGCCGGCAAGGTAACGCCGCCGGGCACAATCACGCCCGGTAAATGGCCACATCCGGCCAGGGCAATCATCATGACCGGCAGCCCTTTGTCGCAGGTAGCAATGCCCATTACCCCTTGCCGTTGGGGCAGAGAGCGAATGAGACGGCGCAGCGTGATGGCGGCGTCATTGCGGTAGGGCAGACTGTCAAACATGCCGCTTGTGCCCTGTGTGCGGCCGTCGCACGGGTCGCTGCAATAGGCGGCAAAGGGTAAAACAGCCTGCGTTTTGAGCGTGGCGGCCGCCTGCTTCACCAGCAGATCAAGCTCCCAATGGCCGGTGTGATAGCCTAACGCCAGGGGACGGCCGTCGCTGTCTCGCAGACCGCCCTGGGTGCTGAGAATGAGATATTGGGGCCGTCCCACCTCGGCCGGATGCCAGCCCATGCCGGCATTTTGCGTCAGGCCAAACAGGTTACCACTCGGCTCGCTGCGCAGCATCTCTTCGCTGAGGGGCAAACGGCCGTCCGGTCCCCGGCCTTGCAAACGGGTCGTTTCCATGAGCTGTCCATCTCCCAGGACGCTTTCCAGGGTTGGGCGTACAGAATCAGACATCGCCTTGTGTCCAGTCGCCGTCAATGAGGCGCCACATACGGCCGTTTGCCTTCTTGTCTTGCAGTTCCGGCGGCAGGCGATGCTGCCGCACGTTGTCGTAACAATGCAGGGCGGCAAAGCGCAGCAGGGAAGCGGGCATGCCCACGGCCGTGAAGCCCGGATGGCCGCTGGCCGGGAAGGGGCCGCCATGATTCATCGAGGGCACCACGGCCACTCCGGTCGGCATTTTATCGTTCAGCAAACGGCCGACTTTGCGGCGCAATACCGGTTCAATTTGCGCGTAGGCGTCGTCGTCGGCCCCCTGTGAATGAGAATAAATGCTGCCCGTCAAACTGCCTTCCAGGCAGGCGGCAATTGCCGCCATTTGTTTGGCGTCGGCGGCCATTACTAACATAGAAACGGGGCCGAATGCTTCCGTTTGCAGTTCGTCGGGGTGGGCCAGAAAACGGCCGCCGGCTACTTGCAGCAGCGTATTGGCGAAGGCAAATCCCGCCCCAGCCACTGCGTAGCCGCCGCTAAGAATCTCTGCGCCCTGTTCTTGTAAGATGGCTATCGCTTTGGCAATGCCGGTTGGCCCCGCTTGATTGAGCAGGGTTCCGGGCGCGTTTTGGGCAAAATGGGTTTGAACCGCCTCAATGAACGGCCGGCTGTTTTCATCTTGTTGGAGAATCACAAGGCCGGGTTTGGTGCAAAATTGGCCCGTCCCCAGTAAACAGGAGCTAGCCAGTTCGCCGGCTATCTCTGCGCCCCGCTCCCGGATGGCGCCCGGTAAGAGGAACACCGGATTGACGCTCGACATTTCCAGATAGATCGGTTTGCCCGCTTTGTCGGCTGCCGCTTTGAGCGCCAGACCGGCCGTTCTGCTGCCGGTGAAGGCCGTGGCCCCGATGCGTGCATCCGACACCAGCTTCAAGCCTGCTTCCGGCGGGGTGTGGTAAATCATCTGCACCATGGCCAGGGGCAGCCCGCTCTCTTGCACTGCCTCACAGGCAGCTTCGGCCAGCAGCCTGGTTGACCCCGGATGGCCCGGATTGGCTTTGGCAATAACCGGGTTGCCGGCGGCTATGGCGGCGGCAAAATCGCCTCCGGCCACTGAGTTAAAGGCAAAGGGGAAATTGTTAGGGCCAAACACGACTACCGGCCCGGCCAAAGGCCCATAGATGGCCCGGATATTGCTCCCCGTGTCAATCGTGGCCCGCCGCCAGGAGCCATCGCGGACCGCTGCGGCCGCCTGGCGCAGTTGGTCGGTTGTGCGCGGCAGTTCCCCCGAACGCAGGCGGGGTTCGGCCGGCAGTGCCGTTTCCAGAACGGCCGTTTCCACTAACGTCTCGGCCCTGGCTTCAATGTTTTTGGCAAAGCAGTCGAGGAAATGGGCCAGGGCGGCGGTGGGTAGAGCGGGCAGCGCAGCCACCGCTTCTTGTCCGGCTTGCAGGGCCAGGGTAATATCCTCCGGGCCGGAAACGGGATATTGGGCCGGCAGGGGTGATTGGGTGGCCGGATTAACGGCTGTAAAAGAAGCTACCGGATTTTCACTCTGCCGCCAGGCTCCGGCGATAAGAACAGGTTGTAAGGCCATCAACAACTCCTACGAAAATAGACCATGGACGACGGACGATGGACGATGAATTTTTATTTTTGGTGCGCCGCGGCGCAGTGTCGCCTACGTAATCAACTTTGTACGGTGTTTTCCAGTTGGAGAGAGCCAACGGTGATGCGCACCGTGTGGCCGGGCCGTAATGAAAATTCATCTGTGGGCACAATGCCGGTGCCGGTCATCAGGAAGACACCATAAGGAAAGTCCAGCTCTTTGGTCAGATAATCCACAAGCTCTGCCAGCGGACGTTTCATCTGCGAGCTTTGCGTCTCTCCATGAAAGATGACCTCACCGGCCTGGAAAACGTCCAGGTGGATCGGCAGCGCTTTAATCTGGCCGACGGCGGCAATCTTTATGCCTGGGCCAAGGGCGCAGGCACCGTTATAAATCTTGGCCTGCGGCAAATAGAGTGGATTCTCCCCTTCAATATCACGGGAAGAAACGTCATTGCCGGCGCAATAGCCAACGATTTCACGACGGCCGTTAAGCACCAGCGTCAATTCCGGTTCGGGCACATTCCAGTCGCTGTCCTGCCGGATATGGATGGGCATTTGGTGGCCCGCCACCCGCCAGCCGATGGCTTTGAAAAACAGTTCCGGCCGTTCGGCCGCATACACTTTTTCGTAAACGTCTTTCACCTCAGACTCCTGCTCTCGCGCTTCCCGGCTGCGCCGGTAAGTGACCCCGGCCGCCCAGACTTCATGCGTGGGTTCCAGCGGGGGCAAGAGGGGATGAACGGCCGTTTTACCAACCGGCAGCGCCTGAAGCATCTGCACCATAGCCGTGTAAGGCAGCGCCAACAACATGTTTAAGTCGATATATCGGGGCATATAATGCCCGTCCACTGCCCAATGAGGGCCGTCAGATGTCTGATGTCGGGTTAAATACATTATCATCATGCCTGAATTCTAAAAACGTTTGCAAAATTATATTGACATTCCACTGAAAATCAAGTAAATTAGTGAAAACGTTTGCAGAAACAATCGGACAGGAAGAAAATGGCCCGTAAAAAATCGTCTAATGGTGTGACAATTATTGACGTAGCACAAGAAGCTGGCGTTTCTTATTCTACGGTGTCGCGCGTCGTCAATAATAAATCCTATGTGAAGCCAGATACGCGGGCTAAAGTTCTGGGGGCCATGACTCGCCTGGGGTATCAGGCCAATTTGCAAGCTCGCAGTTTAGCCGGGGGGCGCTCTAATGTGATTGGTCTCCTTGTGGTAGACCTGACAACGCAGTATGTGGGGGAGATTATTCGCGGCATTGATGAGATTTTGACCGCCAACCAGTATGAGCTAATGCTCTATACAACGCACCGTCGTAAAACAAAAGAATCTGCTTATGTCAATATGATGGCGCGGGGCCTGGCCGATGGCTTGCTCATTGTTTTACCGCGTGACCCGGAAGCCTATTTAACTTCTTTACGCCAACGAGATTTTCCCTATGTTCTTATTGACCAGTTTGGTATAGATGAGTCTGATTTAACCGTTACGGCCGCTAATCGTGAGGGTGGGTATGAAGCCACCAGGCATCTTATAGAGTTAGGACATCGGCAAATTGGCATTATCACCGGCTGGATGGATATGGTCGCCTCCCGCCATCGCCTGGACGGCTATCGTGCTGCCCTGGCTGACTATCATATTGATTATCGAGAAAGCCTGGTCTTTGAAGGCGATTTTACCCAACGGTGTGGCTTTCATGGAACCAATCATTTACTGGATTTAGCAGAGCCTCCCACCGCTATATTCGCCTCAAGCGACCTGATCGCCATGGGCGTGATGGATGCAGCCCGCAGCCGCAATACAAAGATACCGGAAGACCTTTCCCTGGTCGGCTTTGATGATATTCCGATGTCGGCCGTTCTCATCCCCCAACTAACTACAGTGAGACAACCGCTAACCAAAATGGGTCGCTGCGCTACCCAAATACTCTTAGACCTGATTCAAAAACCGGAAGAAGAACAAACCAGCGTTATCCTATCAACCGAGCTAATTATACGAGAATCAACCGCACCCCCACGCCTGGACCTAAGATAAGTAACCAGGATTTTTTTTGCAAAACTCTGCAAACGCTTGCAGAACTTTCCAAGGGCAATAGGAGGTACTATTGAATTGATATAAGTATGAACCAGTTGTCCCCTATCCAATCGTCAGCATAAAGAGAATCAGGAGAGAAAAATGAAAAAGCTTATTCCCTTGCTATTAGTTGCCTTGCTGGTGCTGGTTGCCTGTGCCGGTGAACCCGTTGAAGTTACCCGCGTTGTCTCTGAAGTAGTAGAAGTTACCCGTGTCGTCACCGATACGATTGAAGTGGAGGGCGAATCTGTTGAAGTCACCCGCGTTATTACCGAAGAGGTCGTTGTGGAGGTACCGGGCGCAGAGTCAGATGTAGCACCGTTAAATGCACCTGATATCCTCGGCTTACCTAGAAACCAAATGTTAATTGTAGACATTTTAACCGGTCGTGTTGGCTCTCCAACCAATTTTAACGAATGGGTTGGCTGGAAGTGGCGAGATCGCGGGATGCAAAATCTGGCAAACGAACCGTTGTGGTCTGTTGACTTCGCTACTGGCGAAATCATCAATGGCCTGGCCGCCGGAGACCCCATTTACAATGACGACTTTACCCAGGTAGAGATTCCGCTCCGGGAGGGTGTTGCCTGGGATGATGGCACACCGTTTACGGCGGCCGATGTGGTCTTCACCACTGAGACACTCATTGCCAGCGAAGGGTTAAACGCCCACACTTTCTTTGCCACCAACGTCGCCAGTGTAACAGCACCTGATGATTACACAGTTGTCTTTGAACTGAATCAATCTAATTCCCGTTTCCACACCACCTTCCTGGATCGCTGGGGCGCAACCTGGATTATGCCCAAGCACATTTTTGAAGGGGTGGATGATATTGTCACCTTCGAGTTCGATCCCTTTGTTGGAACCGGCCCCTACAAACTTCACAGCTATGACCAGGCCGGTTTCTGGACCATCTGGGAAAAACGGGATGATTGGGACAAAAGCCCGACAGGCATCCTTTTCGGTGAGCCAGGGCCACAGTACATTGTCTTCCAATATTTTGCCAATGAAGGCGCTAAAATCCTGGCCCACTTAACCCATGAAGCCGACGTCGTCAATCTTTCCTCTGAAGGACTCAAAGCTGTTCTGGCCCAATCCGACACCTCAAGAGCCTACCAGCTATCCTACCCCTGGGTGGTCAACAATGACCCGGCTATTACCGGCATTTCCTTTAATACAACAGTCGCCCCCTACGACAACGCCGATGTGCGTTGGGCGTTGACGCTGGCGATTGATATTGCTCAATATGTGGGTATTGCCGTTGACGGTGCTGGCACCGTCAGTCCGGTCCACATCCCTTCACTCGGTGCCTATCCGGCCGATTTTATCGCCCCCATGCAAGAATGGCTGTCCGAATTTGAACTGGACTTGGGCAACGGCGAGACATTCCGGCCCTATGACCCCGACGCCCCGCAGCGAATTGTCGAATATGTGCAAGGCCGAGGGTTTGTTGTGCCGGAAGATGCAACCGCCCAGGCTCAGGCTTTCGGACTTGGCTGGTACAAATATGCCCCTGAGGTCGCCGAACAGTTACTCATCAAGAACGGTTTTTCTAGAGATAACAACGACATGTGGCTGCTGCCCGACGGCTCTCCCTGGGTCATTCGGATTCAGACTGACCCCAACATGGCCACTGACTTGCACTCCAGAAACGCTGTCGCCGCGGCCCAGCAGTGGCGAGCTTTTGGCATAGACGCCGAAGCTGTACCTACGGAAGCACGCTCCACGTTATTCCAGACGGGCGACTTTGAGGTTTCGAGTGAATGGCCGGCCCAAGAGCCGTGGGGTGCCGGGCCTGACCTATACCGTGTCCTGGATAACTGGAACTCTACCTATGTCAGACCGATTGGTGAGGTAGGTGCCCATGGCGGCCGTTGGTCCAGCCCGGAGATGGACGCCGTCATTGAGCAGTTGCGCCAGACGGATCCGGCCGATTATCAGGCCGTCGTTGATGTTGGCATTGAGGGCCTCAAGATAGCCGTGACCGAAATGCCCAGCATCCCCACCTTTGGCTATATTGGTTTCATCGCCTGGGACGAAACTTACTGGACCAACTGGCCCGGCGCTGAAAATCCCTATACGCAGCCGTATACCCATTGGGGGCCGTTCAAATATATGACTCCTTTCCTGGAAGCAACCGGAAGGTAATATATAATCAGGCTTATTGGGAACCCGGCGTGTTGACAAGCCGTGATACGTGATGCGTGAAACGTAACCAGAGAAACCTCACGCATCACGTTTCACGTCTCACGTCAAACCCAGGGAGGTTAATATCTTGGTATTCATCAGGCGTTATCTTATTCCCCGGCTCATTCAATATGTGCTGGTTATCTATGTGGGCATTACGGCCGTTTTCCTCATTCCTCGTTTCCTGCCTTCAGATCCGGTCGTGAGAACCATTGCCGAACTGCGCTCACGCGGTTCATACCTCGACCCGGCCTCCATTGATGCCATGGTGGCCGACCTGACCGAGCTGTATGGCCTCGAAGGCTCCACGTTCGACCAGTATATCGCCTTTTGGCAGCGGCTCTTCCGGGGTGACTTCGGCGTATCTTTCTTCCAGTTCCCAACCCCGGTCATTCAGTTGATCAAAGCCGCCCTGCCCTGGACAATGGGCTTGATGCTGGTGACTACCGCCATTGCCTGGACCACAGGTATCCTCCTGGGGGGTGTCGCCGGCTATTTCAACCGCCAGGGCTGGTCACGGCTGTTGGATTCCCTGGCTATGGTCGTGCGGCCAATGCCCTACTATGTCTTCGCTTTTGTCATCCTCCTGATCTTCGGCTACATCTTCCCTCTGTTTCCCGTCGCCGGCGGGACCAGCCTGGGGCGTCAGCCCGCTTTTACCTGGTCCTACATCTCCGATGTTTTGCGACACGCCTTCCTGCCCGCTATGTCGCTCATTATCCTGGGCATGACCGCCTGGTTCCAGACCATGAAACTGATTGTCCAGAATCTCAACGCTTCCGATTTTGTGCAATACGCCAAGTTCGGCGGCATCAAAGAGCGGCGCATTGTCTCCCGGTACGTTATCCGCAATGGAATGCTGCCTCAGATCACCGCGTTGGCCCTCTTGATCGGCCAGATTTTTAGCGGCGCACTCATCACAGAAATAGTTTTCACCTATCCGGGACTGGGCACGCTGTTGTACAACGCCATCTTGACCGGGGACTATAACTTAATCATGGGTATTACCGTCTTTTCCATCCTGGCCATTACAACCGCCATTCTGATCATAGATTTGTTGTATCCTCTCTTCGATCCGAGGATTCGCTATAACTAAGGCTAATCGTTCAGACCTGTGGGGTTTACACCAGAATGTACAAAACCCTCGCAGGTCTCTGCAACTAAGGAACTTAACTATGAAAGTTCTCAAGGACCTCTTTCGAGATTACAGGTTCAGCGCCAGCTTTATCATTCTCTGTATACTGCTCGTCTACAGCGGCCTTTCCTTTTTCTCGCCCCACGATCTGACCATGTGGTTCGCCTTTCCCCGCGATCTACCGCCGTCCCCACAAAACCTGCTCGGCACCGACTCCAGAGGTATAGACATCTTCTGGTCAGGTGCTTTTGCCATTCGCAACTCCTTGATCGTGGCCCTGGTCGCCGGTGTCGTCTCCAGACTGATCACCATCCCGGTGGCCATGCTGGCCGGTTATAAGGGGGGCATCACCGACCGGGTACTCATGTTTATAAGCGATAGCTTCCTGGTCATTCCTCTGTTCTTAATCATCGTTTTGTTGGCCGTTCTGGTCCGTGAAAACCTCAACCTGGTAACATTGGGTTTTTTGCTGGCCTGTTTTGGCTGGGCCTGGGACGCACGAGTCATTCGCTCGGAGATATTGACTTTGCGCGAAAGGGGCTTTACACAGACGGCCATTCTTTCCGGAACCGGAACTTTACAACTGGTGCTAAAAGAGTATATGCCCTTCGTCACCCCCCTCGTCTTTGCTACCTTGATCAACGTCATGGCCTGGGCTATTGGGCTAGAGATTACGCTGGCTATTCTAGGGCTTGTTAAACTGGATATTCCCACGCTCGGCACCATGATTTTCTGGGCACTTAGTTACCAGGCGATCTTATTGGGGCATTGGTATTGGCTCTTA
>JAWOIM010000667.1:0-5170 GCA_046484685.1 Chloroflexota bacterium
ACTACCCCAATCGTCTACAATGAGTTTTATGAAACGATACCTCTTACTTCTTATCTTGTTGTTAGCCTTGGTGGCCTGCGGATCAGAGCAGCCGACCGCATCCACCCCCCCCCGGCCGCTATCCCCGACAACCATTAATGGCGACACCGAAACAGCCGAGCCCCTCTCTGCCGGTTATCTCTACTACATCCGCATCAACCCTGGCCAACAATTTTTGGCTCGCTATGACTTTGAGAGCGGCCGTTCCCAAAATATCTTCCCCATTCCTGAAGGAGGCTGGGTCTCCTATGCCGATTTGTCCCCCGATGGGTCGCAGATAGTGTTGGGGTATGCCCCGCCGCCCAGCCCAACCCAAACGTTGTTCGGGTATAGCCATCTGTACCTGCTGCCGCTGGATGGGGATGAGCCACAGCTTGTCATACCGCCCGCCGACCCTCGCGAACTTTTTTTTAATCCTACCTGGTCGCCCGACGGCCGTTCCCTCTACTACGTCCACATTTTGCCCGACGAGGCCGCCAGCCTGGGTTATTCGCTCCACCTGAGCCGTTTTGACCTGGAAACGACCGCCAATACCCAACTGGTCCCCGACGCGCTCTGGGCGCGGATTTCAGAGGATGGCGCGCAGTTGGTTTATATTCCCTACCGGGGGCAGTCCCATGAGTTGATTGTGGCCGACGCCGCTGGGCAAAACGAGCGTATTCTGATTGAAGACGGCCGTTTTGAAGTGATAGATGCGCCCCTCTTCTCGCCGGATGGGCAATGGGTCTACTTTAGTGCCGTGGAGTGGCCGGAACCGCTTTCTCACTGGCAGCGCTGGTGGGGCACACAAACGGCCGCCGCTCACGACATTCCCTCCGACTGGTGGCGTATCCCCGTCAGCGGCGGTGAGCCGGAGCGGTTGACCGAGTTGAACCTGGTGGGCTTGTATGGCGATTTTGTGGGGAACGGCCGTTATCTGGCCTTCGCCAGCCGCAGCGGCCTCTACCTGCTCGATACGGCTGACATGAGCGTTACGCAACTGCTGGACGTAATGGCCGGTACGGCCCTGAATTATGATGGATGAAGGAAGAAATCCGTATACTCCATGCAATCCGTGGTTAATTTTTTGAGGGAAGTGAATCTTCTATCCCAACTCTGTCAGCTCACCTGTAACCATGTAAACTACCCGCTCACAGATGTTAATAACGCGATCGGCCGTACGCTCTAAATTATGAGCAGCCCATAATAAATAGTTGGCCTGATCGACGGTGGTAGGGTCTTCAATCACCCGGTCCATCAGGTCGCGGAACACCTGATTGTACAGGTCATCCACCATGTCATCTTCCGGTGGAATGGCGCGGGCCAGAGCCTCATCCCGCCGGGCAAAGGCGGTCAGGCTGCGCTCCAGCATACTCCGCGCCTTCTCGGCCATCACGGGGATGTCAACCAGCGGCTTGAGCAGCGGTTCGGCGCCCAGCATGAGGGTAATACGGCCGATTCCCTTAGCATAATCATTGATCCGCTCCAGCTCAATGACGATGGCCAGCATGGAGGCAATGGTGCGTAAATCACCGGCCATAGGCTGCTGGGTGGCTAATAAGGTGAAACAGGCCATTTCCAGCTCAATGCGCTTCTCGTTAATGCGCCGGTCGGCCGCAATCAGCCGCCGCGCCCCGTCCAAATCACGCCGTTTCAAAATAGCGACCGAGTCGGTGATGTTGTTGGCTACGTTGTCCCCCAGGGCCAGGACGGCCTCTTGCAGCTTTTGCATATCTCTTTCAAACGTTTGTCGTATCATGATGGTTTCCTAAGGTGGCAGGCAGCAGACAGACAGTGACAATATCGGCCACCTGCTATGTGTCTCTTTTAGCCAAAACGCCCCGTAATATATTGCTCGGTCAATTCATCTTTGGGATTGGTAAACAGGTCATTGGTGCGATCAAATTCAACCAGATAGCCGGCCCGGTCACTGTCCATATTAAAAAAGGCAGTGTAGTCAGAAGCACGGGCGGCCTGCTGCATATTATGGGTAACGATGATAATAGTATACTCTTTTTTTAGCTCCTGGATTAACTCTTCAATGCGAAGCGTGGCCACCGGGTCCAGGGCCGAGGTTGGCTCGTCCATCAGGATAATTTCTGGCTTGACGGCGATGGTCCGGGCGATGCACAGGCGCTGCTGCTGGCCGCCGGAGAGGGAATAGCCGCTCTGGCTCAGTTTGTCCTTGACGTCGTCCCAGAGCGCAGCCTGGCGCAGAGCCGACTCTACCAGATCGTCCATCTTGCCTCTGTAGCCGTTGATGCGTGCGCCCCAGGCCACGTTGTCATAGATGCTTTTGGGAAACGGATTGGGTTTCTGGAAAACCATGCCCACGCGCCGCCGCACTTCGACGGGGTCTACTTCTTGCCGGTAGATGTTGTGGCCCTGGTACAGTACTTCCCCTTCGACGCGGGCGCTGGGTACCAGGTCGTTCATCCGGTTGAAGGAGCGCAGCACGGTGCTTTTGCCGCAGCCGGACGGGCCGATCAGAGCCGTGATGTTGTTTTGGGGACAATTGACCGTGATGTCTTTCACGGCGCGAAAATTGCCGTAGTAGACGTGTAGATTTTTGGCCTTGATAGCGATGTGGCCATTGCTTGTTCCGTGATGGGTCATAGATACTAAATCCTCCTTGAGTAGCGATTACGCAGCAAAACGGCCGTTGTGTTCAGCAGCAGTAACAAAGTGAGCAACACCACAATGGCGGCTGCAGCAATATTGCGGAATTCGGCCTGCGGGCGCGAGGTCCACTGATAAATCTGAATGGGCAGCACGGTAAACTTGGAGAAAGGACCGGAGGGGTCCACCGTGATAAACGTAGACGCGCCAATGACGATCAGCGGGGCGGTTTCGCCCAGAGCGCGGGAGACGGCCAGGATGGTGCCGGTCAGAATACCGGGTAGGGCGCTGGGCAGCACGTGGGCCCAGGTGGTCTGCCATTTAGTTGCCCCCAGCGCCAGCCCCGCCTGCCGGATGGAGTTGGGCACGGCCCGGATGGCTTCCTGGGCGTTGATGATAATGATGGGCAGAATAAGCAGCCCCAGCGTCATACCGGCCGAGACAATGGTGCGGCCGTTGGCCGTGGCCCCTGATTCGATAGCCCCCAGGGCTGCCCCACTGGTAAACGCCTCCAAAGTCCGCACAAAGATGGCCAGGCCCAGCATGCCGTAGATGATAGAGGGCACGCCGGCCAGATTGTTGATGTTGGTTTGCAGGATGTGGGTCAGGCGGTTATGGGGCGCATACTCTTCCAGATAAATAGCCGCCCCCACGCCAATGGGGAAGGAGAAGAGGATGGTAATGGCGATGACCCACAGCGAGCCAAAGATAGCGGTGCGAACCCCGGCAAATTCGGGCGTACTGGATTGGGGGTCGGTAATGAAATCGGCCGTTAGCCAGGAGCGAAATACAAGCTGCCCATTCGGATATTCCCGGGCCGCCTCAACCGCTATTTCGGACCGGTTGAAGATGGAGTTCACCAATTTATACACGGCCACCACGTCTTCCTGTAACACTTCCCGCCGCACCAGGTCGTAGACATCATCATGGCTGCGGATGCCGGCCGTACAGCCGTTCGGCCGTTCCGCTGCCGGCTGAGAACAGACCTCATTCCACAAGTCCGGCGCTTCAAAGACCAGCGCGTTTTCAAAGAAGCGCTGCTCCCGTTCCAGGGCACGGCCGCGGCCGACGGTGATATGTTGGGCCAGAATGCCGACCAATTCCTCTTTGGAAAGATCAACCAGTTTTGTTTCGTAAACCCTCTCAATGAAGAAGTCGAGCGTGCCGCTGTCGCTGCCGGGGATGAAGCGTTTGACGGGGCGGTCGGGCCAGGCGGGATTTACATCAGACCAGGT
This sequence comes from Chloroflexota bacterium, assembly GCA_046484685.1. Classification (GTDB taxonomy): domain Bacteria; phylum Chloroflexota; class Anaerolineae; order Promineifilales; family Promineifilaceae; genus SLGK01. The sequence continues at coordinate 3,873 of JAWOIM010000667.1, forward strand.
TTCGGCGGTAGTGAAAAGCGCTTGCAGCTCTGCCTGGGAGAGATTGTCTGCGAAATCGTTGTTGGCGTTGACGACGATGGCCAGCGTATCAATGCCAACCTGAAATTCGAGGGGAAAACGGTCGTTGCGGCGGCACGTCTCAAATTCACCCGATTTGATGGGGCGGCTGGAGGCGGCAATATCCACCTCGCCGGCGCAAAAAGCGGCTAAACCGGCGCTGCTGCCCACGGCCGTGTTGGTGACGGTGCCATCGAATCCGGCCGCCTGAAACTGCTCTAGCATGTGCTCTGTCAGGGGAAAGACGGTGGAGCTGCCGGAAATCTGCAGCGTGCCGCCGCTGCCGGCCGGATTGATAGCCGCCCACTGGCCGGGCAGCAGCCCCAAATCGGCGTTGGCCCGCACCCAGCTCTGGCGGGCAGCCGCCGCGGCCGGCTCATCGACTCGCAGGTAGCCGATCTCATCCATCTGGTCACTGACGTTGGTTACCAGATAGTTGAGAAAGACGTTGGCGGCCTGGTTGGTTTGCATCACGGAGGCTGAGGAGTAGAGGTATAACGGCCGTACCAGTGGATACGCTTCTACTGAACTTTCATCACCCGCCGCTACCCCATTGACAGCGACCAATTTGAGACCGGCATTTTCATTTTGCTGGGCATAGGCAAAGCCAAAAAAGCCGATGGCGTCCGGGTCACTGCTGACCCCGGTGGCCAGCTCATTGTCATCCTCGCTGGGTACGGTGTCGCTGGCATTCAGCAGTTGGCGCTGCATCACGTCCAGCGTCAGCCGCTCCGGGTCCACTTTGTTGATAACCACCACGTAGCCAAAGGCATCGTTGATGATGGTATAGACGAGGGCGCTGAGGGCCAGAATGGCGATCATCAATGCGCTGATAAAGAGTACTCGCCAGGCCAGGCCGCGCCGGTGACGGTTATGGATTTGCTGCTTTAACTCATCGCCTTCGGGATAGTTGAATGGGTCATTGGCCAACGACTCGTTGGCCAACGAATCGTTGGCTCTTTTATCCAGTTTGCTCATTATTCATACACCTCACGGTAGCGCTCTACGAAGCGGCGGGCCAGCAGATTGAGCGTAAAGGTCATGATAAACAGCAGCAGGCCAATGGCAAAAATGCTGTTATAGTCAATCGAATCATAGCTGAGGTCGCCACCGCTGATGCGCACAATATGGCCGGTCATGGTTTCGGCGGCCACAAAGGGATTCAGCACATAGCCAAACAGGGAATCTGACCTCAGGTCAAAGTTTTTCGGGCCGGCGCCGGCGGCAATGGCCACAATCAT
>JAWOIM010000722.1:0-2980 GCA_046484685.1 Chloroflexota bacterium
TACTTCTTACTTCTTACTGCCAAAAGGAGGTGATTCTGCTACAAACAACAAATGGAGAGAAGATAGATTAAGAAAGTAATTTATAAATGAAGGGTGCGTTTTACCGAAAACGGCCGTATCCACCGGTTCCAGCCCATAGATACGCCGCTGACAAAACACACCCCCCACCTAAGCGGGCATTGTACCGCAAAAGCGAGGAGAGAAGTAATGCGTAAGCTAACTATTACCATCACCCTACTATTTTTAACCATGTCCCTGTGGCTGGTCGCCTGTGGAGCCGATACCGGCACCGAGACGACTGAGCCGGCCGCCCCGGCAGACACAACCGAAACCATGGCCGAACCTGAAGTTGAAGCAGAGCCAGAAACGGAGCCAGAAATGGCCGATCCCGAACCGGAAATGGCAGACGAAGCCGAAGAAGAAGATGTTTTGGTCGCCCCCGATACCAGCCCGCCCAGCGGTGATCGCACCCTGGTGCGCTGGTTTGTCGGCCTGGGCACCGGCCAGAATGCGGAGCAGGTCGCCGCCCAACAAGCCGTTGTCGAAGCCTTCAACGCCTCTCAAGATGAGATTGAACTACGAATTGAAATCGTGCAAAACGACGTGGCCTACGACACCCTGGCCACCCTGATCGCCTCCGGCAACCCGCCCGACATTGTGGGACCGGTAGGCGTGCGCGGCTCCAATGCCTTCACCGGCAACTGGCTCGACCTGGAGCCGGTCATCGAGAGTACCGGCTACGATCTGAGCCAATTCCCCGAAGCCACCGTTGACTTTTATCGTGTTGAAGGGGAAGGGTTAATCGGCCTCCCCTTCGGCGTTTTCCCCAGTTTCCTCTACTACAATCGCGCCCTCTTCGATGAAGCCGGTCTGGATTATCCTCCCCACAACTATGGCGAACCGTATGCCGATGGTGATGCCTGGGATTATGACAAGCTGACCGAACTGGCCAAGATCCTGACCGTTGATGCCGACGGTAATGACGCCTTTGAAGACGGCTTTGACCCCAGCAGCATCGTCCAGTTTGGGTATATCAACCAGTGGACCGACGCTCGTGGCGCGGCTACCCAGTTTGGGGCCGGCAACTTTGTTGACGATGACGGCAACGCTTACGTGCCCGACCATTGGCGTGAAGGTTTCCACTGGATCTACAACGCCATGTGGCAAGATCGCTTCATCCCCACCCAGGCGTATGAAGACAGTGAACTGCTCAGCACCCCCAACGCGTTCGCCTCCGGCAATGTGGCCATGGCCCAGACCCACCTCTGGTTCACCTGCTGCCTGGAAGAGATGAGCGACGAGTGGGACATTGCCGCTATGCCCACCTACAACGGTGAGCCAACGGCCAAACTCCACGCCGATACCTTCCGTATTCTCAATAACACCCAAAACCCGGAAGCGGCTTTCACCGTCCTGGCTTACCTGGTGGGTGAAGGCTCACTGCCCCTGCTCCAGGTATACGGCGGTATGCCCGCTCGTCCTGAAGAAACAGATGCCTTCTTTGCCGGTCTGGACGAGACCTACCCTCACGGCGTTGATTGGCAGGTGGTCCTGGACAGTCTGGACTATCCCGACAACCCCAGCCACGAGGCCAACATGCCCAACTTCAACCGGGCCGACGAGCGCATTGGCGTCTTCTACAGCCTGATGCTCAGCGACGGCACATTGGACATTGACGCCGAGCTGGACAACCTGGTCCGCGATCTACAAGCTCTGTTCGACGCAGCACCATAACGGAACTTGGGACACGACCTTTGAAATGTCGTGATGCGTGATGCGTGAAACGTGATGGCCTCGGGCTAGCCACCTCACGCATCACGCATCACGTTTCACGCCCAACAAATCAAAACTAAGACGATAGGTTCACATCCCATTCCTACAGGAACGTAATCATGGCTACTGTATTTCAAGAAGGTGGGGCCTTAATCAAAGGCTGGCGCTGGCGGCGTCCGCCCCGGTCCAAAGCAATCAAGCGGCAGGCCCGCTGGGGCTGGTTATTCCTGTCCCCCTGGATTATCGGCTTTTTAGGCTTTACCCTGCTGCCCATGCTGGCCTCGCTCATCTTTACCTTCACCGACTTCAATATTACCCGCCCGGATGAAATCAGTTTTATCGGTCTGGACAATTATCGCAAACTGCTGACGGATCCCACCACCCATATTTCCCTGCTGGTGACGCTGCGCTTTGCCATGATCGCCATGCCGGTGGCCATTATCCAACCGATTTTAATGGCCGCTCTGCTCAATGCAGACAATTTGTGGGCACGCCGGCTCTTCACCACCCTCTTTTATATGCCCTATACCGTGCCTCTGGTGTCGGTTATCTACATCTGGCAGGGGGTGCTAAATTCGCAAACAGGCTGGCTAAACCGGGCGCTGGGCTTTATTGGCCTGGCCGGACCGGAATGGCTCAACAGTGTCTTCTGGATTTATCCGGCGCTGGTGCTGATTGGGTTATGGACGGCCGGTAACGCCATGTTGATCACGCTGGCCGGTATGCAGGGCATCCCCACCGCCTTGTACGAGGCGGCCCAAATTGATGGGGCGGGCAAGATGCGGGCCTTTTTCCACATTACACTGCCCATGATTACGCCGGTTATTTTTTATAACCTGGTGCTGAGCCTGATCGGTTTGTTCCAATATTTTACGATTCCTTATATTCTGAAGCGGGGCACGGGTGAACCGGCCAACGCGACCCTTTTTTATAATATCTACTTTTATCGCACCGCTTTTCGCTTTCAAGATATGGGCTATGGCTCCACGCTGGCCTGGCTGCTTTTTGTCATCGCCATTACGGTGACGATTATCTTGTTTGCTTCGACTAAGTATTGGGTTTATTCACCGGGAGGAGATGACTGATGATTGCGCTAAAGAAAGGGGACTCGACCGTTACCGCCCCCTACAGTGACTCTTCCTATTTATCAGGCCAGATGCGCCGTTTTTTGGCCGGGGCTACGGTGTCGCTGTTCACTATTTTCTTT